>JBLGAM010000096.1:0-12323 GCA_047612305.1 Planctomycetota bacterium
TTTTCTCAAAGATTGAACCGGGTAAAAGCCAGATTCCGTATTTCTTTGCCATCTCTTGCATTTCATGTTCAAAGGAGTTTGGGACTTCTTGGGCAGTATGTAGCAGTGGCCCAAAGGCACATAGTTCGCTAAATACCACCATCTCTACCCAAGGATAAAGATTCATGGTAATGTCTAGCTTCAGCTTCATCATTTCCACGTTGGAATGGACTGCTGATACCTTCATTTGTATACCTGCTATTGCGAATGGTTTCATACTTTGTTTTTGATTTTATCTTTTATTTGATGTTCTAGGATATCTAACCCCTTATTCAATAGCTCATGGCTAATTACTAAAGGAGATAAAATCCTGATCATATTTTTATACGTTCCTGCGCTGATGAGGATCAACCCACTTTCCGCGCATCCTTGTACTATTGATTGACACAATTCCCCATCAGGAAGGTTAGAATCTCCATCTTTGACAAATTCAATGGCATTCATCGCTCCTATTCCTCTCACGTCTCCAACTTCTATAAACCGCTCCTTGATTTTTTCAAATCGAGCCATAATGATATTTCCTACCTCAATTGCACGAGCATTGAGATTGATATCTTTCATGAATTGAATGGTAGCCAAAGAGGCAGCACAGGCTAATGGACTTCCGATGTAAGTACCTCCGATTGTCCCGGGAGCAGCTGCATCCATGATTTCTGCCTTTCCCAATACTGCAGCAATAGGTAGTCCTGAACCCATTGACTTGGCATAGGTGCTTATATCTGGTACAACGTTATAATTTTGCCAGCTTGCCCAGTTTCCTGTTCTAGCAAATCCACTTTGTACTTCATCAAAAATCAGCATGATGCCGTATTGGTCGCAATAATCACGGAGACCTTCTAGGTATTTTTGAGGAACCGGATTAAAGCCGCCTTCACCTTGGATCGGTTCGATGATTACTGCTGCAACATTGTTGGGATCTATTAGATTTTTTTCACTTGCATGGAGGGTTTTAAGTTCTTGATCAGCAAAGTGATCTAAGGTTTGGCCTGTTCCGTACCTATAAAAGTTTGGAAATCGAAGACGGTATACCTCAGGTGCAAATGGTCCGCAATTGCGTTTGTAGTCAATCTTACTAGTTAGAGTCATCGCCATCATGGTTCTTCCATGATAGGAGTCTGTGAAACATAGGACAGCTTGTCTTTTTGTGGCTTGACGTGCTATTTTTATCGCGTTTTCTACAGCTTCTGCACCAGTGCTTACTAGCATAGCTTTGGTTCGCTCACCATGGGGTAGGATTTTGCATAGCTCTTCGCATAATTTTATATAAGGCTCATAGGTCACCACATTAAAGCTGGTATGCAAGTACTTGTCTGCTTGGTCCTTAATGGCCTGTACTACCGGTTCTGGACAATGACCAGCGTTGACCACTCCTATTCCACCTGCAAAATCAATTAATTCATTTCCATCTTCATCAATTATAGTGGCGCCTTTTGCTAGTTTTACTGTTGCTGTATTAAAAAAACCTACTCCATCTGCGACAGCATTTTTACGTCTTTCAAACAAAGTTTGAGACTTAGTGATAGTTTTTAACATTGATTTTTTTCGGGGGTTAAATAGTTTACTCGTCAAAAGCAATGACTGAGAAATGATAAAAAGCTGCTTTCTTAGTAAAAATCTGGCAAGTATCTAGTTTTTAAAGAATAGTAATAATGTATAATGCTATTATACAAATCGTACAATTTTTAAACTAGGATAGCTTTTTTAAAATTACTGTCCAATTTTTGGCAGTCCTTTAATGTAGGTATAAAAAACGGATTTTGTGCCATTTTAGTTGTATTTTTACACTATATATTCCTAAAACGTATTCTAAAAAACGCACTATTTAGCCAATGTTTGCTGACTCCATATAGGTATTAAATAGGGTTTGAGTATATAGATATTAAAAAGTTAATTATCTTAAAAATCTGAGTTTTAAAACGCTGGTATTTTTTTTCAGTTTATAAAGTTCATTATACTTTCTGCATGATTATAAATCTTTAAGACTTTTAGTTACTATCATTTGGTTTTTTTTCAGTGGAGTATAAAAAGCTAGCCTCTCTTCCCAAACATTCCCCTTTATGTTGCAATTCTTTTCATTTGAAGTAATTTCGACTTTCAATTTCTATCCATGACAGAAGAAAACTCCTCGCTTAATTTTATTGAACAAATAATAGTCGACGATTTGGCAGCTGGCCTTTCGGCAGATAAACTCCGTTTTCGATTCCCTCCAGAACCCAATGGCTACTTACATATTGGCCATGCGGCTTCAATTTGTCTGAATTTTGGCTTGGGAGAAAAGCATAATGCCCCGGTCAATCTTCGATTTGATGATACCAATCCTGCCAAAGAAGAGCAGGAATATGTGGACGCCATCAAACGTGATATCCAATGGTTGGGCTTCAAATGGGATATTGAGTGTTATTCCTCCGACTATTTCCAGCAGCTCTATGACTGGGCTGTCCACCTGATCAAAGAAGGAAAGGCATACGTCGATAATCAATCGGCTGAAGCTATGGCGGAGCAAAAGGGAACACCAAGCGCTCCGGGTTCAGCTAGCCCTTTCCGAAACTTATCAGTTGAAGAAAACTTGGATTTATTCCAACGGATGAAGGCGGGTATGTTTGAGCAGGGAAGTTATGTCCTTCGTGCCAAAATCGATATGGCTTCGCCTAATATGCTGATGCGAGATCCTATTTTGTATCGAATAGTGAAAAAAGCACATCATCGAACCGGAACAGATTGGTGTATTTATCCGATGTACGACTGGACTCATGGGGAATCAGATTATGTCGAGCAGATTTCGCATTCCATTTGTACGCTGGAGTTTAAAATGCACCGGGAGCTATACGATTGGTTTTTGGATCAAATCATCGATCAGGTTAAGCTGAGACCGATACAACGTGAATTTGCTCGTAGAAATCTCACGTATACCGTGATGAGTAAACGGAAGCTCTTGGAATTGGTACAAAGCAAGACTGTTTCAGGATGGGATGACCCGCGAATGCCTACTATCTCCGGTTTACGTAGAAGAGGCTATACTCCAGGATCCATCCGGAATTTCAGCGAGCTATCAGGCATTTCGAAGCGGGATAGTGTGACGGACGTTTCCTTGTTGGAATATTGCATTCGAGAAGATTTGAACAAGTCTGCTACTAGGGTTATGGGTGTTTTGGATCCTGTAAAATTGGTGATTACAAATTATCCTGTAGGAAAAACTGAAATGCTGGATTCTGAAAATAATCCAGAAGATCCTAATTCAGGTACCCATGAACTTCCATTCTCAGGTGAATTATACATCGAGCGAGAGGATTTCAAGGAAGATGCCGGTTCTAATTTTTTCCGTTTGACATTAGGGAATGAAGTGCGTCTGAAAAGTGCCTACATCATCAAAGGAGAATCAGTTGTAAAGAATGCTGAAGGAAATATATTGGAGATTCATTGTACGGCTGACTTGGATTCAAGATCTGGATCTGGAACGGAAGCGAGTACTCGAAAAGTGAAAGGAACTCTTCACTGGGTATCAATTACTCATGCCATCACTGCTGAGGTTAGGGAATATGATCGTTTGTTTTTGGACGAAGCGCCAGATACACATCAAGACAAGAATTTTATGGAGTTTGTCAACCCTGACTCCTTAAAAATTGTCTCAAAGGCCTACTTGGAACCGTTCTTGTCACAAGCTGAAATGAGTGATAAGTTTCAGTTTCAGCGCTTGGGTTATTTCACTTTGGATAAGGATTCCACCTCCGATAAGTTAGTATTCAACAAAACGGTAGGCCTGCGTGACTCTTGGGCAAAGCAAAAGCCAGCTATAGTAGCTCAACCAAATCAGCAAGTTAAACAGTCAAATCAAGGGGGAGGACAGCCCCAAGAACAAAGAACTGCATTGAATGAAATTCAGAAAATCGCTAAGAAATATACCAATCTCTCCGGTGAAAAGTTGGCTGCTGCTAGAGCAGACATTGTAAAATTTTCTGAGGAAGTAAGCTATAATGAACTAGAGCCACTATTTCAAACTGCTGCTAAAAAAGTTGGAACTCGAATAGGTGCGATGATCACGCTTGGAGTAATATTAAATAAAGGTCAAGAAAGGAATTCTCAGATCGAGTCCTTTATAGCTGCTGGATTGTCTGATGAAAATGAGTTACTGGTAGAGGAAGCGAAAACAGTTGACAGTCCCGACAGCTATCAGGAGCAGTAAATAGTATTCCAGTAGGTAGTTTGGTGTAAACAGTATTCCAAATAAAATCAAAAAAACGCTCGTTGAAATTATGATGTGCCCCCAAAAAGTTAGACTCTTATTGGGGGCTAGTCCAATTAATCAACAAGCATTTTTTTAAGCTAGTCTCCTCAACTTTCCTTTAAAAAATACATCTTCCAGACTCCCCTATTTTTAACATCTATACTTCCTCGGTATTCACATTCAAATTCTTCTTTGACCAATTGATAAGTAGTTTCTGACATATTGATTTTACCTTCCACGGAGTTAGTCTCCATGCGCGAAGCTATATTTACTGTATCTCCCCAGATGTCATATTGCCATTTTTTGATTCCTACGATTCCCGCGACAATAGGACCAGTGTGGATTCCGATGCGCATTTCAAAGTGCATCAAGTCATTACTAAGTTCCTGATTTACAAAAGCCATCATCTCTTTTGCCGCCAAAACCACGTCTGTGGGATGGGTTTTGTTTTGGATTGGAAGACCTCCGGCACACATATAAGAGTCTCCAATAGTTTTGATCTTTTCAAGACCATATTTCGTCGTGATTCGATCAAATTCTTTGAAATAAAAATCAATACTTTCTACCAATTTTTCGGGAGAAATATTCTCTGAAATCGTAGTAAAATTTTTGAAATCTGTAAACAAAACCGTTACTGAATCTATTCTTTTGGCCATTACTTTGCCGTCATTCTTTAATTCTTCAGCGGTTTCCTCTGGCAAAATATTCAGTAATAATTCCTCAGATCTGTTTTTTTCCTTTTCAATAATAAATTTGGTTTCCTTTTCAAACCGATAGCGACGGTAAGTCATTATTGCTAGAAGAATTACAAAAAGTAACATGACAAGTACCGCGTAGATAAAAAATTGCTGTCTCTTTTCCCTGAGTTGGGAAATTAGGGCTTCCTTCTCCAAAGAATCGACTTCCACTTGTTTTTGAGATACTTCGTAATCGGTTCGGAGGTTTGCAATCTCTTGTACCGCCTGAATATTATTTACGCTATCTCGATAGAGAATGTATTGTTTATAAAATTCCAGAGCTTTTGGCGCATTTCCTGATTGTTCATAAATCTTTGATAATAATAGATTTGACTCACTGATTTGCTCTTTAAGTCCATATTTTTTAGCCAGATCAAGGCTTCGCTGAGAGTAGGATAAGGCTGTTGCTTCTTCATTTTTTTCCAAATAAATAGAGGACATAAAATTCAAATAAACTGCTATGGGATAGTAATCCGCATACTTTTCTAAAATCTCAATGGCCTGATTTATTCGATTTTCAGCAATGCTTTTATTGCCATACTCGGCGAAGATCATTCCCAAATTTCCCAAGCAATATGCTTCACCTAAAGGGAAATCTACACGCTCAAAAATCTGTTGAGAACGTTCTGTAAAAAGTAAGGCCGAATCCAATTTTCCCATATTCAAGTATTCATCTCCAGCATTGAAAATGGCACTACCTAAACCAATGGAGTCGCTTCCATTTTCGAGGATTGCAATACTTTTCCGATAATAAATAATAGCATTTTGGCTATTCTCACTTGCTGAATAGGTGTCAGCTATTGCGATAAATACCTTCCCTTTATCATCAATATTCTCAGATTTATCTGCATATTTTAAAGCAATAAAGTAGTTTTCCAAGCCCTCCGACAAATTGCCTTTTAGCTTGTACGCATTACCGATCTGAAGGTGTGCGGCGTATAAGTTTGAGAAAAGGGAGTCTTTTAAAGATTTATGAAGTAGGATATTGCCATATTTCAAAAGCGTATCAGGATTCTGCTCTTTGGCTAAAAGTTTGTTTAGAACTGCTAGATTTTTCTCTCCACCAACAAAATAGGCATTTTTTAGACTGTCTAGGACAAACGTATTTATACCTTCCTCAGTTTCTGATTGCCCATAGACTTGGAAGGATGAAATGAATAGGATAATGGATAAGACGATGATTTTCAAATCAAAAAAATTATGCTTGTGCGATCAGAATATTTTAATCTTTGGATCAATGGAGTATTTTTTTTCTACTCCGCCTGAGTTGACCATAAATTTGATTTTATACTCTTCAGGTGGAGATCTATCCTTTATTTTACCTACATGGCCATCGATATGTGTCGATCCTGCACCGTTTTTACGGTTATAAATCTTAATAAAGGATTTACTTCCTTTCTTGGACTTAATATCTTTGATGATCACAAAATCCTCTTTGCTACTCATTATATTCATGGCGGCTCCTACCCAAGACAGCTTCGAATTTGATTTGATGTAGCTTGTGAAATCTTCTCTTCCAGGAACATCATCATGATTGTCGCAAATAAGCACGCAGTCTAAAACCTTGTCTTTTTCTTTGTTCGAATGCTGTATGATCTTAGTCGTATCCACGTAAAGCATGATGATGGTGTCTTTCATTTTGGACATGATTCAGGGATATTAGTGATAAAAATTGAAATGAAAAGAATGCTGTTTTTTTGAATTTTAAAAGCTTATAATCCTCAAAATAGAAAAAAGAAGGCAAAAACCAATATCCCAATTTAAGCTAGGAAGGTGTTTTTAATCCTTGGTTTTCGATAATGCAAACCAGTGTAGCACTCCACCAAGCACATTTTCTTTTTATGCGGAGTCTAAAAACAGAGCATGACAAAAAAATGCGAAATCGTTTACCACTGATATATTAAAAATCGGAGGATTTCCAGAGAATTTGTACTTTGTCATTAAGCCAACATATCAACCTTATGAAAAACAACTATTTTAAAACCTGCCTTTCTGCCTTCTTCTCATTGTGCTTGGTTTTTGGGTCGAATCAGATTATTCAAGCGCAACAATTACCAGTAGATACCTCCTTTTATTCCAGTTATACTTGGAGAAATATCGGACCAAATCGTGGAGGAAGATCACTTGGTAGCTCAGGAAGCCCTAGTCGTCCCTATGAATATTATTTTGGAGCTACCGGCGGAGGACTCTGGAAAACGACAGACGGCGGAAATGAATGGTTCCCAGTAACAGATGGTCAAATCTCATCTTCTAGCATTGGAGCTGTTGCGGTAGCTGAAAGTAATCCTGATATCGTCTATATCGGTGGAGGTGAAACTCAGCTTCGAGGTAGTATTACTCAAGGCGATGGAGTCTACAAAACCACAGACGGAGGAAAAACTTGGAAACATCTTGGTCTTCAAGAAACCCAAGCTATTGCCAGAATCCGTGTAGATCCTACTAATCCTGATCTAGTCTATGTAGCTGCGCTGGGTCATCCTTATGGTGAAAATGAAGAACGTGGAGTTTTCCGTTCAAAAAATGGAGGAGAAACTTGGGAAAAAGTGCTCTATGTCAGCAACAAAGCCGGAGCAGCCGATTTGATTATTGATCGCAGCAACACAAAAGTCCTGTATGCTTCTACATGGCAAGTCTATCGAAAAGCATGGAAAATGTGGGGCGGAGGACCAGATAGTAAGCTTTGGAAATCTGTGGACGGTGGAGATACTTGGACAGACCTTACTTCCAATCCAGGAATGCCGGAAGGACCGATCGGGAAAATTGGCGTAACGGTCTCCCCTGTCGATGCTAATCGAGTTTGGGCAATCGTGGAAGCCAATGAAGGAGGAGTGTTCAGATCCGATGATGCTGGCAAAACTTGGGAAAAAGTTAACGATGAACGTAAACTGCGTCAGCGGGCTTTTTACTATTCTAGGCTATATGCAGATCCGGTTGATCGGGAAACGGTTTATGGACTTAATGTTGACTTTTGGAAATCCACCGATGGTGGCAAAACTTTCGATACCGAAATCACTGTACCCCATGGAGACAACCATGATCTTTGGATAGACCCAAGCAATCCACTTCGAATGATTAGTAGTAATGATGGCGGAGGTGTTGTAAGTATTAATGGCGGTAAAACTTGGACAGAGGAAGATTATCCGACGACACAGTTTTACCATGTAATGACTACTTCAGACGTACCCTATCATGTAGCTGGTGCACAGCAGGATAACAGTACTTTGGCAATGCCTTCAGAAGGATGGGATCACATGCTTGGACGCGGTCCGGGACATGGTTGGCACTATGCAGTAGGTGGTGGAGAAAGTGGCTGGATCACGCAAAGCCCGACTGATCCGGATATATTTTATGCAGGTTCTCAAGGGGCTTTGCTTACTCGATACAACAGGAAGACTGGGCAGACTAGAGATATTCAGGTTTATCCACGATTCTTTTCTGGAGAGCCGGCCTCTGCTTTACCCGAAAGGTGGCAATGGACTTTCCCGATCATGTTTTCTCCGCTGGATCCTAAGATTATGTACACCACTTCCCAGCATGTCTGGAAAACTATCAATGATGGACAAACCTGGGAAAAAATCAGTCCAGACTTGACCTATGCCGACCCTGAAACTTTGGGAAAAACAGGTGGAGTGATCACGATGGATATGAACGGTCCTGAAATCTATGCCACTGTATTTGCGCTTGCGCCATCGATGTATGATGTGAATACCATTTGGGCAGGTTCGGATGATGGAAAAGTCCATATTACTCGGGATGGAGGCAAAAACTGGATAGATATTACCCCTAAGGATCTTCCGAAATTTTCGAGAATAAGTATAATTGACGAGGGAAAGTTCAAGCCTGGAACCCTTTATCTAGCAGCCAATCGCTATCAGGTTGATGATCGACAACCTTATGTATTTAAAACTGATGATTATGGAAAGTCTTGGACAAAAATCATCACAGGAATTGAAGATGGGCACTTTGCCCGAGCGATTCGTGAGGATTTACAAAAGCCGGGACTGCTTTACCTAGCCACAGAGCACGGAGTTTATGTTTCTTTTAATGATGGCGAAATGTGGCAATCACTGCAACTTAATCTTCCTGATACTCCCATACGAGATTTAGTGTTGAAAAATGATGATGTGGTATTAGGCTCCCATGGTCGAGGATTCTGGATTTTGGATGATATTCGACCACTTCGTGCAGCAGTTGAAACCATCTCTAAAAATGAAGTAACTCTTTATAAGCCGGCCAATCCCATTCGTGGAGTTTACGATGCGGCAATCCAGTATTATCTACCTGAGAAAATTGATTCCCTGAAAATTGAAATTCTTGATTCTGATGGAAATTTAATCAACACTTATATTGCTTCGGGTGATTCTACAGCTCGAAATGCGCCAAAGCGCAATGCTGGTCTCAATACCTTTACATGGGATATGCAGTATCCTGGAGCTAGTGTATTTGAGGGAATGATCATTTGGTCTGCCAGGCCACAGCGAGGTCCATTGGCTCCTATTGGTTCCTATCAAGTGAAACTGACTGCATTAGGAGAATCACATACGACGGATTTTGATTTAGAGATGGATCCTAATTTGGATAATGTGACTGCAGATGATTTGCAAAAGCAATTTGACCTTGCCTTGATGATTCGAGACAAAGTTTCTGAGGCTAATGAAGCAGTGATTCTGATTCGAAAAATAGAAGCTCAAGCAGGGGAACTTGATGCTTCGCAAAAGAAAAAAATACAAATGCAACTCAAAACACTACTGGATAAGTTGCAGGTAATTGAGGAGGATCTCTATCAAGTAAAAAACCAAAGTGGTCAGGATCCTTTAAATTTCCCTATAAAGCTCAATAACAGGCTTGCTTCGCTGCAGCGTAGTGTTGAAAGTGGTCAAGCTAGGCCAACAGATGCTGCCTATGTAGTTTTTGAAGAATTGTCACTAGAATTGGAAAACCATCTCGCTAAACTGGATGAAGTACTTTCGGGTGATCTGAAAAAACTGAATGAAGTATTGCCCAATAAAATAACTATTGATAAAAAATAAGTTGATTTATTCCATCAAAAAGCCTTTCTCTTGAGAAAGGCTTTTTTTATCCCGTAAACCCATGTTCAGGTAGTCTTTCATCAAATTCTAAAAGACTAACTTACTCGAATTCCTACTTAATATTTTTATCCAAAAACTGAAATGGGTAATAGTAGGTTATACAAAAAAAACTTTTGCATCCTCTAAATTCAATTTTTCTAAAACCTACATGTCTAAATTCGCTCTTTCAAAAGCCCCATCACAACAAGGAAAAATAGCACTAGTAACCGGGGCCAATAATGGGCTGGGATATGAAACGGCTTTGGGCTTTGCAAAGCTTGGCACAAAAGTGATTCTCGCTTGCAGAAATCACGAAAAGGCCGAAGAGGCCAAACGAGGGATTCTCGCAAAAGTGCCTACGGCTGAGTTGGATATCCTCTTGATAGATTTGAAAAACCTGGGTTCAGTTCGCAGATTTGCTGAAGAATTCAAAGAAAAATACGCTCAACTTGATCTTTTGGTTCTAAATGCTGGGATTATGGCTACGCCTTTCTCAAAAACAGAGGACGGTTTTGAAAGCCAAATGGCGGTAAATTATTTTTCGCACTTTCTACTTACTAATCTACTTTTCCCAATTCTCAAAAAGACCAAGGATTCAAGAATTGTAAGCCTGAGTAGTATTGCACACAAAAATGGCAAAATTGACTTTGAGAATATAAATGCGGAAAAGTCATATTCTGATTGGGGAGCATATTCCCAAAGTAAACTTGCCTGTCTGATGTTTTCTTATGAATTGCAGCGCCGAATAAACAGTGCGGGGATAAATTCAAAGTCAGTTGCTGCACATCCAGGTCTTTCTAATACCAATCTTGCGCAGAATTCACCCTGGATTTCAAAAGTTCTATTTGGTCCTCTTTCAAAAATAATTGGTCAAAATGCTAAAGATGGCTCTTTACCTACGCTGATGGCGGCATTAGATCCAAGCGTTAAAGGTGGAGAATATTATGGTCCGGATGGATTTATGGAAGCAAAAGGGAGTCCTTGCAAAGTTAAATCTACTGGACGATCACACCATGTTTCTGTAGCTCAAAAATTATGGCAGGAGTCAGAGCGACTGACTAGTCAGGAATTTATCGTTTAGTCAGATTTCATTGTTTTTCCAAGGTTTCCAGAAACTTGATGCTTTTGGGTACCTGCAGGTAATAAATAGGACTTTCATCTTCTAGGTAATAATGAACAACCCCTGCTTTTTTTGCAGCTCGGAGTATTTCTGGAAGATTGAGTTGTCCTGTACCCAAAGTGACATCATTTTCAGTTGGAGTGGTCCCGGAAAGATTGCCATTTATTCCTTTTCTGAGGTCTTTCACATGCATGAGTTTAAATCGATCACCATATTTAACTAGTAAAGCTGTTGGATCTGCCCCGGGGAAATAAGTCCAGAGCACATCCATCTCAAAGCTGACATATTCAGGATTTGTTTCTTGCACGATCAAGTCAAAAAGTGACCCTTCCCCAAAAGGTTGAAATTCATAACCATGGTTGTGATAGCAGAATGTCAGTCCATGATCTTCTTTAAGGATTTTTCCTACGGAATTAAAGTCCGATATGGTTTTTCTTGCATCCGCTTCAGTGAATGGAGCTTCATGAGGCGCCCAAGCTACCCGAACAAAGGATGCTCCCAAGATTTTGGCATTCTGCGCTACCTCGTCAGTTTTTTCCATTAGATCGGTATAACCCACTCCGAATGATGAACAATGCATCCCCCGCTCATCCAAAAGTGATCGAAGCTCGGTAGCTGTTTTCCCAAACAAATTTGAGAATTCCATGTCTGTGATGCCCATAGCTGCTAGGGTATCCAAGGTGGCAGCTACATCTTTTGATAAACTCTTTCGGTAAGTGTATGAAACCATTCCGGGCTTTTCATTAAAAAGTAGCTCCTGCGAAAAAATTTCTGTACTAGCGAGAAGGAGAATTAAGGAGCAAACGATCTTACGAACACTGAATACCATGATGTATATATTTTTGAAAGAATAAGATAATGGGAATTTGGAATACAAAGTCTATTTATTTTATAGGGAATGCAATTCCTCTACTCTTCCTTCATAGTCAAATTGTAAATCCTCATGAAGTCCGTCAATGAGCTTCACCGCTTTTTTAAGCTGCATCTGATAAAGATTATCCAATACAGCATGCTGATGATCTAAAAAGCCATTTTCCTTTAACTGCTCGCAAAAAAACAGAATCACTTCAATCTGATTAGTTTTACTTTTAGTCAATTTCAGCAGCTTATTCATCTTCCTCCGAATCTTCTGAGAT
>JBLGAM010000097.1:0-12309 GCA_047612305.1 Planctomycetota bacterium
TGCACCGAAATTCGTTCGGCAATGATTTCTCCAGCACGAATGTGGGTAGCCCAACTGACTGAAATTCCGGCAAAAAAGAAAATTAAAAGAAGGCCCAGGGAAAATTTAAACTTCATATGGTTCAGGTTCATTATAATTCAGAAACAATATAACGTAGTAAAAGTTGAATTAGTGGTCAATTTCGCTCCTAATTTTATTTGTACGAAATAAATGGAAGAAAGTAGTTAACCAGGGTAAAATCAAACAATAAAATTAAACGCACTGTTGTTTTTATGTTAGGGATTAAATAGAATGGTTTGAGCTTTATTTAGAACCTTTTGAAATAAGGAATCGGATTCCGATGGAATTGTTTACTAGCAGTTCCAAATGTAAATTTGTCAACTTAATTCACCGAATTCGTTCCAAATTTAATCGTAAAAATTGTATGAGCTGGGTTACAAAAACCTTGAGTAGCACACTAGGTAGGAAATTGATCATGGCATTGACCGGGCTTTTTCTTATCCTGTTTTTAACAGGTCACGTTTCTGGTAATCTGTTGTTATTCCAATCAGATGGCGGACAGGCATTTAATATATATGCCAAGTTTATGACCACCAATCCCGCAGTCAAATTGCTTTCTTACGTGACCTATATTTCAGTTATTGGGCATGTGATTTATTCCGTTTTCCTCACTAAAGTAAATAAGTCAGCGAGACCTGTTGACTATTCAACAACTAAATCTTCTAAAAATAGCACTACTGCTTCTAGGAATATGGGTATTTTGGGAACAGTTATCCTTGTGTTCTTGGCTGGTCATATGTACACATTCTGGTTTCAAATGCATTGGGGAGAGGTACCACTGGTTACCTATGAAGGTGAAGAATATAAGAACCTTTATTACGTAGTATCCCAAGCATTCCAGCAGGAATGGATGGTAGGCCTTTATGTAGTTGCAATGAGTTTCTTAGGGTTTCACCTTTCCCATGGTTTTGCCAGTGCCTTCCAAACTTTAGGATTGAGTCATAAAAAATATTCCCCAGCTATTGAGGCCTTGGGGAAATTCTATAGCATCTTGGTGCCGATTTTATTCGCCAGCATGCCTCTATACATCTATTTCACATCACAGAGCTAATTATAGTCCCGTATGATACTAGATTCCAAAATACCTGCTGGTCCATTGGCAGAAAAATGGACCAAGCATAAGTTTAACAGTAAACTGGTCAATCCAGCAAACAAAAGAAAATACGATGTAATCGTTGTCGGAACAGGTTTGGCTGGAGCTTCTGCTGCTGCCTCACTTGCAGAGTTGGGTTACAATGTAAAAGCATTCTGTTTTCAGGATAGTCCGCGAAGAGCGCACTCCATTGCTGCGCAAGGAGGGATTAACGCTGCAAAAAACTATCAAAATGACGGTGACTCTGTTTTTAGATTATTCTACGATACCATTAAAGGCGGGGACTACCGTTCGAGGGAGGCTAATGTCTACCGTCTTGCTGAAGTCTCGGTAAGTATTATTGATCAATGCGTGGCTCAAGGAGTTCCTTTTGCAAGAGAATACGGTGGATTGCTGGCGAATAGATCCTTTGGTGGAGCTCAGGTTTCCCGGACATTTTATGCTCGTGGTCAAACAGGACAGCAATTGCTTTTAGGTGCTTATTCTGCTTTGAGCCGACAAGTAGCCAATGGAAAAGTGAAGCTTTTCCCAAGAACTGAAATGATGGATGTGGTGACTATCGACGGCCATGCTAGAGGTATTGTCACTAGGAACCTGATCACTGGAGCAATTGAAACCCATGCCGCGCATGCAGTTTTATTGTGTACAGGTGGATATGGAAATGTATTTTTCCTATCAACCAATGCGATGGGATCAAACGTGACTGCAGCTTGGAGAGCACATAAAAAAGGAGCTTTGTTTGCTAATCCTTGCTTCACCCAGATTCATCCGACTTGTATCCCTGTTTCAGGAGATCATCAGTCTAAATTGACTTTGATGTCGGAGTCACTTCGAAATGATGGTCGGGTTTGGGTACCTAAAACTGTTGAGACTTCCGAAAAACTTCGTAAGAAGCAGATTAAACCAGCAGATATTAAAGACGAGGATAGAGATTATTTCTTGGAGCGGAAATATCCTTCATTTGGTAATTTAGTACCTCGTGATGTGGCCTCAAGAAATGCGAAAGAAGTATGTGACGAAGGACGTGGTGTCAATGAGACGGGAGAGGCAGTATTCCTAGATTTCAGAGATGCCATTGACAGAGACTCAGAAGATGCGATCCGAGCCAGGTACGGTAATTTGTTCGACATGTATCAGCAGATCACAGGTGAGAATCCTTACAAAAGCCCAATGATGATTTATCCAGCGGTTCACTATACGATGGGTGGCCTTTGGGTCGATTATAATTTGATGACAAATATCCCAGGCCTTTATGCTTTGGGAGAGGCAAACTTCTCAGATCACGGTGCTAATAGATTAGGAGCATCGGCGTTGATGCAGGGATTGGCTGATGGATACTTTGTAGCTCCATACACAATCGGAGATTACTTAGCGCAGACTCCACCGAAGAAAGTGGATGATTCGCATCCTGCTTTTGCAGAATCACTCGATAAAGTAAAAGCTGGAATTGATCAGCTACTCAAAATTAACGGTACAAAAACTGTTGATCATTTCCACAGACGATTAGGAAAAATTATGTGGAATGAATGTGGAATGGCTCGTACAGAAGAGGGTTTGAAAAAAGCAAAAGCTGACATTAAGGCCTTGAAGAAGGAATTTTGGTCTGATGTCAGAGTGCTGGGTGCTAATGAAGAATTGAATCAATCGCTGGAAAAAGCAAATCGAGTAGCTGATTTCATTGAATTGGGAGAGCTGATGATCGATGATGCGCTAAACAGAAACGAATCTTGTGGTGGTCACTTCAGAGAAGAGTATCAAACTCCTGAAGGAGAAGCCTTACGTGACGATGAGAACTATGCATATATAGCAGCTTGGAAATTCATGGGAGAAGGTCAGGAAGAGGAGTTGGTGAAAGAGCCGCTAGAATTCGAGAATGTGAAGTTGACTCAGCGATCTTATAAATAATCTTACGACCTTAATTCATAGCTATATGAAACTTATATTAAAAATATGGAGACAAAAAAACAACTCTGATAAAGGGGGATTTGTCACTTATCCAATTGATGGTATCTCTGCCGACATGTCCTTTTTGGAAATGTTTGATGTACTAAATGAAGAGCTTACCGAAAAAGGTCAAGACCCAGTACATTTTGACCACGATTGTCGCGAAGGAATCTGTGGCAGCTGCTCACTCTATATAAATGGCAGACCGCATGGTCCATTACAGACTACGACTTGTCAGCTACATATGCGTTCGTTCTCTGATGGACAGACAATCACTGTCGAACCTTGGAGAGCGAAAGCTTTTCCAGTAGTAAAAGATTTGGTAGTGAACCGATCTGCTTTTGATCGAATCATTCAAGCGGGTGGATATGTCTCTGTAAATACAGGAGGTGTCCCTGATGCAAATGAGATTCCTATTCCTAAGACAATTGCAGATGAAGCTTTTGATGCGGCAACTTGTATTGGTTGCGGAGCTTGTGTTGCAGCTTGTAAAAATGCTTCGGCAATGCTCTTTACTTCCGCAAAAATCTCCCAGTTGGCACTATTGCCTCAAGGAAGAGTAGAGCGAAAAAGCCGCGCAGAAAAGATGGTTGCTCAGATGGACGCTGAAGGTTTCGGTGCGTGTACCAATACTGGTGCTTGCGCAGCTGAATGTCCGAAATCAATCAGTCTAACAAATATTGCCAGAATGAACCGGGAGTATTTCTCTGCTGTGTTAAGTAGTGAGAATATTTAAAGAAATAAAACCTTTGAAATTAAGACCGGAGCGATTCGGTCTTTTTTTTTGACATTCTATTATCAAAAATGAAATGTTGGTTTCACAAAAATCTGGAAAGCAGTAGCTTGACATGTAATTGGTTTATTTTTTCAAGATTCATCTTTAAGTCTTATAAACAAGTCAAACTGTATCCGGCTTGGTCAGAAGCTAAACAAGCGAACTTTTTACTTTCGTATAATTAATCGCTTTTGGGGCATTTTTTATTGCATAATTTTAATAAAAAATTATCCTTTTAGATAAATTTTCAGTCAAATTAGGCCTCAATTTTTCTATTGGAGGTGTTTTTTGTACCTTTGAAAAATTATATTTTCAATAATTTTATTATAAATCCAATTGAGCAATGCATTTAATAGATCTGGGGATCTTTGTAGTTTATATGCTGGCCATGTTAGGGGTGGGCTATTTTTTCATGAAGAAAAATACCGATCAAGAGGATTACTATGTAGGAGGTAGGTCGATAGGAAGTTGGCATATCGGTCTTTCGGTAGTGGCAACAGATGTTGGAGGAGGGTTTTCAATTGGTTTGGGAGGACTCGGATTTGTGATGGGCTTGTCAGGATCTTGGATGCTTTTCACAGGATTATTGGGTGCTTGGCTAGCTGCGGTGGTGTTAATTCCCAGGGTAAAGTCAGATCCTGCCTTTGCTAAGTTTTTTACTTTTCCCCAAATCATAGGGCATTTATTCAATGGTCCGGCTGCAAAATTAGCAGCATTGATATGCTTCCTTGGCTATTTGGGATTCACTTCGTCTCAACTTTTGGCTGGAGCAAAACTAGCCTCGGGTACCTTTGAGGGATTGGACTTGCATGTGGCATTGATGATCATGGGAGCCATAGCGGTGGTCTACACGGTGATGGGAGGTCTGAAAGCTGTGATATATACAGATACTATTCAATGGATTATTCTGATGTCGGGGTTAATGTTTATCGGAATACCTATTGCTTATAATTTTGTCGGTGGTTGGGCAGGGATCCATTCCACACTTCCACAGGAGTTTTTCAGCTTTGGGAACCTGACTTGGCAAGATTTTACGAATTGGGGAATTACTATCATCCCAATTTGGTTTGTTGGTATGACCCTCTACCAGCGAATCTTTGCCTCACGAGATGTGGAGTCGGCAAAGAAAGCCTGGTTTATCGCTGGTCTGTTTGAATGGCCAATCATGGCCATGCTTGGTGTTTCCCTAGGCTTATTGTCCAGAGTGGCGGTAGAACAGGGAGTTCTTGAAGGGTATACAACTGCAATGGATCCAGAGATGGGATTGCCGGTTTTGCTTAGCCAAATTTTACCAGCGGGTATATTGGGATTGATGATGTCAGCTTACTTCTCCGCAGTGCTCTCTACAGCTGATTCCTGCCTGATGGCTGCTTCTGGGAATCTCACCACTGACCTGATGGGTGATTTTTTCAAAGGTAAATCGCTGAAACAAGAGATGAGGATCAGTCAGTTTTCGACGCTTGGGATCGGTATTGTAGCTATAGTAATTGCTTGGCAGATGACGGAAGTTCTCAGTTTGATGTTATATTCCTATGCATTTATGGTTTCCGGTCTTTTGGTTCCTGTGATTGCTGGATTGTTTTTCAATCAGCGAAATCCAAAAGCTGCTATTGCTTCAATGATCGCTGGTGGTTCCCTTACCGCAGGGCTTTCCATTTTTGAAGTGCCAATGCCTTTGGGATTAGATGCGAATTTATTTGGGCTTTTACTTTCACTGATGACTTTTGTCTCAGTTGTTTTAATTAATAAAAACACAAAAGAACTTGAAAAACATCATGATTAAAATAGAAACACTTTCAACTATTGATAATGCTACATTTCTCCAAAAATCACAAATCGCAGATTTCTTGTTTGAACACTTAGGTGCTTATGGGGATCCTAAAGCTGATATCATGAAATGCCTGGATTATGCATTAGATCAAAATATGCACGCAGGTGGCTTTGTCGTTATGGCAAAAGAAGACGAAAAATTAGTCGGTGTATTAATCATGAACAAGACTGGTATGTCCGCATATATTCCTGAAAATATCTTGGTGTATATCGCAGTCGATGATCAGCATAGAGGAAAAGGGATCGGAGGGAAGATCATGGGTATGGCTATAAAAATGGCTAACGGAGCGATTGCGCTACATGTGGAGGCAGACAATCCTGCTAAAAAACTTTACGAGAGATTAGGATTTACTAACAAATATCTCGAAATGAGATTAACCAAATAAGATGGCATATTTGACATTAAATAAGAGTAAACTCAAAGAGAATTACCGTTTCTTGAAGAAAATGTTTGAGGAAAAGGACGTCTCTTGGGGAGTGGTTTCCAAGGTTTTTTGCGGAAATAGACTTTTTCTCACCGAGTTAATCAAACTTGGAGTGACTGAAATTCATGATAGCAGAATCAGTAATCTGGCTATGGTTAAATCAATAGGACCTGATATACAGACAGTCTATATTAAGCCGGTAGCGAAGCAAAACATTGGGAAATTGGTTAAGTTCGCAGATGTGAGTTTAAACAGTGAATTGAAAACCATAGAGTGGATCAGTGAAGAGGCTGTTCTTCAAGAGAAAAAGCATAAGATCATCATCATGGTTGAGACGGGTGATCTTCGAGAAGGAGTGATGGGAGACCAGCTTTTGGATTTTTACGCTCGCGTTTTTGAACTGCCGAATATCGAAATCATCGGATTAGGGACTAATCTCAATTGCCTCAATGGGATAATGCCATCTGCAGATAAGTTGATCCAACTTTGCCTTTACAAACAGATTATTGAGCTGAAGTTCAATAAGAAAATCCCTTGGGTTTCTGCCGGCACCTCGGTTACGATTCCTTTGATGCGCAATCATCAATTGCCAATTGGGGTAAATCACTTTAGAATCGGAGAGACCTTATATTTTGGAATGGATCTGGTTGAAGAAAAAGTGATTGAAGGCATGCATGGTGATGTGTTTGAATTACATACCGAAATCATCGAGATGCATGAAAAGCCTCTTGTACCCAGTGGAGTTTTAGCACCAACACCTCAAGGAGAAGTCAAGCAAATAGACGAGCGTTTACTAGGCAAGAGTTCTTTTAGAGCAATAGTTGATGTAGGCGTTCTGGATGTGGACTCTAAATATCTGATGCCAAATGACGAGAGTGTGGAGCTCTTGGGAGCAAGCTCTGATATGATTATCATCAATCTTGGTGAAAACCCTAAAAATTATAAAGTAGGGGATATCCTGAGTTTTAATTTAAAATATATGGGTGCACTTGCACTTATGAACTCTGACTATATCGATAAAAAGTTGGTTGGATAAGTTTTTAAAAGGGATTTCTATTAAAGGAATCCCTTTTTTTATGGCTTCATCGAGTTGATCCAATCTCGAATCAGGGCAACTCCTTCTTGATGAACAGTTGTTCTGCCAAGTTCAGGCATGGCTACTCCTACTTGTGTGGAGTTCATTCGATGAGTCATTATTGATTCATTTGCGTTTCCTGGAGACACGTCAAATTTAAATCTACCCGCACCGATTCCAGCTGCTATAGGGGTTTTATTTACTCCAAGCTTCATAAGGTCAGTTTGGTCATAAGTCAGGAAAAGACCAGAAGTGCTAGCAGAACCTTCAGAACTATGGCAATGCGCACAGTTGATATCTAAATAAGCCATTGCACGATCATTCAATGGTAAATTCGCCTCTTCGTAATTGATCATGGCCGGATGAGCTTCTGTCCCTTCAAATCCCTCGAGCTTATCCAAAGCGGTCCAATGTGCTAGTTGATTTATTTTACCAGTCCCAAAATCAAACTCATTATTTAGATGCTTTACTTTTACTCCGATCGGAGCCATTTCCTCTGAGATATTATGACAGGTCTTGCACTGGTTTTTATTTGGGATGATGTAGTTGATGACTTGATCTTTTCCGCTATAATCCACAAACTTCACTTCGGTCTGACCACCGACCACTTTTAGTACTGCATCGGTCTGCTTTTCATTCCAGATATAGGGAAAAGCTTCCCAACCTTTTTCAGAGTTCACCATCAATCGAGTTTCTATAATTCTTCGATCACCTTCTGGTTCTCTAAAATCACTTGGGTAATAGAAATTTTTGATGATCACTGTGCCCTCAGGAAACTCCAAGTTGTCAGCAACAAGCTGTGCTTTCTCTCCCGCTGGGAAATAGACATAGCGGGTTTTTAGTGCATAGTCTGTAAAAAGCGATGATGCAGGTTGGTAGAGAATGACGTTTTCCGCGGGGAGAAGCTGATTGATTTGTCCTTCAAAAAAACCATAAGTTGAAAGTCTTTGGTAAGGGTATTTCCCATCTGCAGCTTCAGCCACCAATTCAGCTTCTACTTTTTTAACTGTCTTTGCTTCTTCTTGACAGGCAAAAGCAAACAAGCTCAACCCAGCAATGAGATTAACTGTCCAAAATAAGTTTGATCGTTTCATTACATTCCGGCTATTTGACTAATATCCGTAAGCACTTCAACTTTACAGTTTTGAAAAGGGGTAGATTCCTTAAATGCTTCAATATTATCATCTCCATCCATTAGAAAAAATCTCGAAAAGTATAACTCATTCATTGAAGGCTCAGAAATACAGATTCGCATGGGGTTTGATTCAATGGTTTTACTAACTGAAGTATCCCAAATCCCATCATAAATAATATCCTGAGTTTCGGCTTTGCCATGCGCATTATAAATACTGACTAGTTGGCCAAGCTCACGAGTGAGATCAGGGAATCCCTCACTTCGATCGTATTGATTGTCGTGCAAATAGATGTCCGTAGTGTAAGGAGACCAGTTTGGTGCCTCATCTGGGAAACCTGTGATTTGGTAGGATGCGATAGCAACACCAAATGTTTTATTCTTTAGAATTTTATTGTCAAAGATCTCTACCTCCTTTGCTGCTAAAAGGACAATTCCAGATCCTGGAGGGATCATGGTCACCGTATTTCCATTAGGTCCTTCGCCGATCGGGGTAGCAAAATTCTCGTGATTGTTGGCGATGATCTCGTTATTGTAGATTCGGGTACGAGCCCCATCTGCTTTGGGTAATCCCGGAAGGTTGAACACCAAAATCCCTCCAGAATTGTCTCGAGCAATATTCCCAAACACTTCTGCATTATCAGAATTCTCGATTTCGATGCCTGCTACATTTCCAAATGCAAGTGAGTTTTTTACTACAATATTTTCGGATTGACCGATATAGATTCCTGCATCTCTTGAATGGGATGCGATCACTTCATCGATTAATACATTCTTGCATTGTACTGGATAGATGGCGTAAGTTCCATTTAGGGACTTATCACCATTCGTCCAAGTGACATTGATTCTTCTAAAAGTTATTCCATCGCTGTGTTGAGCTTTTACCCCGTCGCCAGGTGCATCTTCTATACTCAAATCTTGTATTATTATATTATTACCCACGATTTTGACCCCTTCACCACCTGTTTGCAAACCTTTGAATGACAAAAAGGTCTTATCCATTCCTGCTCCTTTGATAGTGATGTCGGTCTTATTGTCAATTATAAGCTGTGTGTTTAGTTCGAAGAATCCTGCGGGAATTTCAATTGTCCCACCGTCTTCCACCATTATAAAGTCTTCAACCACTTTCTCTACTTCTGCTTCGGAAGCTCTAGTAATTTTAGAGGAGTCGAAAGTTTGTTCATCAGATGAACTGCTGCAACTAATCGATAGGATTAGGAGACTAGCCAAAAGGATTGAGTGAAACTTTTTCATTGTGGTAATTTATTTATAGGTGTCAAAATACTGATTCTTATAAAAAAGAGACTTTGACAAAGGTCAATATCTTAAATCTTGGCTCTAGTTCGGCTTAGGGTTTCGATCGTCATATCTAAATAAGAAGCGATCTGCCCCACGGATGCTTTCTGTATTACCTTGGGTCTGTTTTCCATCAATTCCATGTACCGTTCTTTGGCAGATTTGAATTTGGAAAAAATCTGATGCTCTTCGAGGACTATATAATATTTCTCAAGGATCATCCTATATGATCTTTCAAGTTCAGGATATTCCTGAAAGCATTGATTCAGGTTATCATAAGACATCTTCAAAATCTTACTTTTTTCAAGTGTTTCGATATATTCATAGGAAGGTTGTCTGGTGATAAAAGAATGCATCGCTGTAACAAACTCACCATTCAGCGTGAACGAAACTGTGATTTCGCGATTCTCTCTAATGTAATAACTACGTGCGGAGCCTTCATTAATGTAATACAGGTAGTTGCTGATTTCACCTTCTTTGACTAGAATAGCACCTTTCTGGACCTCAAAGACTTCCATTCTATTGGTAAAAGCCTTTTTTGCCTCCGTTGATACTCCTTGAAATTTTTCTAATATCGTGATGAAATTATCCATTTTGTTTGCTGAAAAGATTTTGACACAGGCTTTGAATCAAAAAACTTCTTTTTGCTTCATTGAGTTAATTTAAAAATATCTCTTACAAGATTGTTGGATTTAAATAAAAAATAAAAGCTTTTTGAGATCTGATAAATTTTATTTTCCCACTAGTCAATTTAAAATCCTTCAAATCAATGAAAAAGCTTTTTCTATTTATTGTAGACTTTGGCTTATTCTTCGTGGCGCATGCTCAATTTGGAATTAGAGCCGGATTGAGTTTCGAAAACTTTTCAGACACCAATTTTAATCCGAAACTAGGGTTTCATGCCGGAGGGTATAATTGGGTACTGGATTTATCTCCGTTGAACCAAGAGTTCAATATTCCATTAAAGGCTATGAAGGTAATGTCAAATCAACTGGAGTAGTAATTTCTGAAAAACTAAATTACGTTGATATTCCGGTACTCATCCGTTTGAATATTTATCCATTTCTAAATGTATTTTCTGGCCCACAAGCTTCTTTCTTATTGTCGAGAAATATGAATTGGTTGGCAATACGGATACTAGCACTGAGGTGATTAGTGGTTACGATCTAGGTGGGGAAGTAGGTCTAGGCGTTAGCATTCTCTCCAGAGTTAATTTCCATATAAGTTATGATTTAGGATTAAAAAGTTTGAATTATCCCAATGCTGATTTAAAATACCGTGTGTTAAAATTATCAGTTGGAATAGATATTTAACTCAAACTCTCAACTATTAAAAACCTGTTAGATCATCAGGTTTTTATTTTTTAAGTCGATCAGGATTATCCTGAATGAAAGATTTCCAACCAGCATTTCGTCCTCTAGTTTGAATTCTTCCATCATGAAAATGATGGCAAAGTGCCACAGCTAGAGCATCTGTTGCATCTAGCATTTTAGGTAGCTCAGTCAGGTTAAAGAGTGTTTGGAGCATGGCAGCTACCTGCTCTTTTGAGGCATTTCCATTTCCAGTTACAGATTGCTTGACTTTTTTCGGAGAATATTCAGTGATCGGAATGTCTCTAGCCAAAGCTGCGGCCATCGCTACTCCTTGTGCACGGCCAAGCTTGAGCATAGATTGAACATTTACACCATAAAAAGGTGCCTCGAGGGCAACTGAATCCGGAAGAAACTCTTCAATGATTCCTGTGATTCGTTCAAAAATCTTTTGAAGTTTCAGTTCGTGAGTTTCGTATTTCTTCAAGTGAATTACGCCGTATTGCAAGAGTTTATATTTCTTTCCTTCGGTCAGAATAATACCATAACCCATGACATTTGTGCCGGGATCTATCCCAAGGATGATTTTTTCCTTTGATTCTTTTTCTTGTTCTTTGCTCACCTGTGCAAGTTAGCCCAAAAGATGCTAAGTTTTTACCTGATCTGGTCCACCTGCTACTTCATTTCACTCTGGCTTCTAAGCCGTACCTGGAGATTGGAGGATGTCAAAGCACCTTCTGCCAAAAACGATTTTAAAGTTTCCCTTCTAATTCCATTTAGAAATGAAATCGGAAACTTACCATTCTTAGTAAATGAGATCCAAAAGCTTCGATCTTCTATTTACGAAGTGATCTTAGTTGATGATCACAGTGAAGATGGTTCAAGGAAGTTCCTAGAGAATGCATTTCAGGATTTAGGAAATATCAAGATTTTTAAAAATAAGGGTTTCGGGAAAAAGGAGGCCATTTCCTTAGGGGTTTCAATTGCTTCTGGAGAAATTATTTGTTGCTCAGATGCAGATTGTAGATTCAATGAAAATTGGATTGAAAATATTACTATACCTTTTAAGTTTGAGTCTGTTCAGCTAGTAGCTGGACCAGTTATTTCTTCAAGTTCAACTTCCTTTTTTTCTAGTTTTCAACAAATCGAATGGGGAAGCATTCTTTTAGTAACGAATTACTTTTTCACAAAATCAAAGCCCTTGATGTGTAGCGCCGCCAACATGGCCTATCGTAAATCAGCATTTGAAGAAGTCAATGGATACCAGGGGAATCTTGATTATTCTTCTGGGGATGACGAGTTTTTACTCAAGAAAATTGCGGAAAAATTTCCTGAAGGAAGCTGTGTGTACGTCAAAAAAGCGGGGGCT
>JBLGAM010000098.1:0-12232 GCA_047612305.1 Planctomycetota bacterium
TATCAAGCTTGCTCGGGTGGACATTGTACTACCACAATAGAGCGCTTTGTAGGCGAGACGAGTTGTAGCGGATCTTCAGGATCAGGGTCTAACTATATTTACAATACCGGCTCTGGTTCCGAAGGAGGTCCTTCGGGCACTCCTGATGGTGGTGGCTGTAGTACTTGTCCTATTGCGCCTCCCAGAGATCTACCGGAATATGATCCGCCCACTATTCCTTCACCTGCAACCATCATCAATCAACTCAACAATCCATGCGCAATAGACATATTCATGGCATTGACAAGAGGTAATAGAAATCTTACTGATCTTTCTGGATTGGGAGGATTGGATATATTTCCTGGGATGCTTGATTTATTTGAACAAAGCGGGAAGTTTGATTATAGAATTCAAAATGGGTATACCGGTGGTGCGAATGCTATCACCAATCGAATTAATGGAATCAATGTAATTACCCTCAGCAATGATTACCTTCAAAGTGCTACTTCGCTTAGTATCGCGAGAACGATAATTCATGAGACATTACATGCTTATTTATTAAAGCAAACTAAGAGTCAAACTGATAAAAATACTTTTGAACTACTGAATAAATACTGGGTCGAATACCCTGATAATTTGCCCGATACCCATCATGCTGTAATGAGCCAATATATCTTAGGTATGGCTATATCGCTTTACAATTGGGATAAAAACTTTGGTCCATCAGGCGGTGGTTTGGGATTTGATTACTACTATAAGATGGCTTTTGGGGGATTGGTAAAAGATAGTGACCCTACCCAACTCATTGACGAAGCAAAGCAACTTTTGCCTGCAGGTAGTAGTTGGTCTGAAATTGACAGAATTTTACAAAATGAAGCAACAGGAAACTATCAAGCAAATGGAACGAAGTGTAATTAAAACTGGTCTTATTCTAGGGTTTCTTTTAGCTTCTTTTTTTTATTCTCACGAAACTTTCAGTCAAAGAATGAAAGATATGGATTTGGAGCAATATGAAATTTTAGAGAACAATTATCGAAAAGCAAAAGAAGAAACTATTCAAATCTTTTATCACACTATGAAATATGAATCTTGGATGAAATTAGTGTGGGATAAAGAAAATATTTCTGATAAAGGAGCTGGGTTTTGCTCGTTTCAAGATCCAGAGTTAAAAATGGCATTCCTTGCACTAAAAGATCAAATTTTTGGCCTATTAGAGAAAAAGATAGATTCAAAAAAGCTTTCTAGTAAATTTAGAATCACTAAAAATAAAAATGCGAAAAATGTTAGATTCATAACTGAATCAATAATAATCGGAAATTACTCATTTCAATTTGTAAGGACATTGGATCAAAAAAGTGTTCATGTCCAAAAGAAAGAAGCATCAGGAATTTGGAATTACGAGTGCGGTGTTCCTCTGGAATTTGATTTGCACTAATTGAAGTGTTTTATAAGCCATCTCACAAAATGAGATGGCTAATTTCTTTCCAGCTGGCAGTAGCTGGCCAGGAATTAATGAAATCATTGAAAATGAAGCGTAGGGAAATAATCAAGCAAATGGTGAAAAGTGTAATTAAATTAATGGTCTTTATCACCTTGGCACTAATCTCCTTCTTATCAGAGGCCCAAACTAAAAAGTAGCTGACGAAGGAACAATACAAAGTGATCGAAGACTCATTTAAAAATTCCGGAAAGGAATCAACAAAAATCTTCTATCAGACTGTTGATTATAAATCTTGGGTTCATTTATTATATGGAGATTATTACAGGGAGAAAAGAGGAATAGGACTTTGCACTTTTGAAGATCCCCAACTGGAAAGATCCATCGATCAACTTATTGATCACGTAATGAATATCCAAGTCAAAGAGCTAAATCCAAAGAAGCTAAGTAAACGATTTATCTTGGTTAAGGATTTGAAGGACGATTCCTATTTGTCAATTACGGAGCCTATAATTGTTGGAAACTATTCTTTTATGTTATTTAAATATCAATACTCTGAGAGTCTTCGAATTCAAAAAAAGAATCAGAACGGAGATTGGGAGTATGAATGCTCGATTCCACTCTATGTTGTCTTTATCGATTAAAAATATTTCATTAGCCATCTCACAAAATGAGATGGCTAATTTCTTTCCAGCTGGCAGTAGCTGGCCAGGAATTAATGAAATCATTGAAAATGAAGCGTAGGGAAATGGTGAAAAGTGTAATTAAGGTATTCTTAATAGTCGGGGTATTTATGTTTGCGGAGTTCTTCTCAAGTAAAGGATTTACCCAAGTAAGAATCGAATTGTGCGAGGAAGAGCATAAAATAATTGATTCCTCTTTTAAAAAATCAACGAAGGAATCAATCCAAATTTACTACCAAACCATCGGATTTGAATCGTGGATGGAACTCATATGGGATAAAGATAATCGAAGGGAAGATGGTATAGGTTTATGCGTCTTTGACGATCCAGAAATGGAAAGAGCATTTGAAAAATTAAGAGGTTTGGTAGGAGATCTTTTAGTTAAAAGCCTTGTAAAGGAGAAACTTGGAAAAAGATATAAGCTTGTTAAAAACACAAGAAAAGACAACTTTCTTTTTCTTTCAGAACCGATAACTATTGGGAATTATTCTTTCTTGTTTCGGAAATCAAAAAGCACCAAGAGCTTACTTGTTCAAGAAAGAAGTTTAGAAAATGATTGGAATCCAAAATGTGTAGTGACCCTCTATGGAGAACTCCATTGATAAATAGTGATTAAAAGCCATCTCAATTCCTGAGATGGCTTTTTTTTCTGCTTATTGAGATAATCTGTGGGAGAGGATAATCACGCGAGGTTTGATAATACGCCTTTCAAAAAAAGAATTTGTAATTCCTTATCTGGTTGTTCTATTAAGCTAATCCTGAGGTAAATTTGATTTTTTCGAATTCTATAGCACTATGTGACTATGCTTTTCTAGGTGGTTTAAAACCCTTAATGTACGTGGCGAGAACCTTTGTGATAAACTTAAAAAGGCAATTTCCCTAAATCCACATTTCCCCCGGAGAGGATAATCCCTACTTTTTTGCCTTTAAATCGGGCTTTGTTTGCCAATAAGGCTGCTAGCGGAACTGCGCAGGAAGGCTCGATGATAGTCTTCATCCGCTCGTAGATCAGGCGCATGGCTGCGATGATCTGTGGGTCTGTAGCCAGTAGAATATCTGACACATACTTCTGGATCAGTTCAAAATTTAAAACTCCAAGCGAAGTCAACAATCCGTCGGCGATGCTGTTTGGGCCGGTTTGTGGGGAGCGGCACACCATGCGGTGAAGGAAAGCAAGAAATGAAGTTAGAAAGCTAAAGTGAGAAGTATGAAAAAAGGTCCAAATCGAACGATTTGGACCTTTTTTGAAAAAAATAGTTAGTGAGACTTGATTTTTTAGTATTTATAGATTAGTTTGGATAAATTTTTAATCAATATACTAATCCTTTTTTATGAAAAACAATTTTGCCCCCCCCCACCTACAAAAAACTAGCTAGATTCGGTTTAGCGATGATTTTTGGATTTTCCATGCTTATTTCATCCTGTATTCCCGAGCCCGAAAGTCCAACAATCGAAGTCAGCGAAAACTCTCAACTGATGAAAGTCCGAGAATGGTTTGAAGAAAACAAAACAAACCTAAGACTACCCGAACGAGGATATAACTTTCGGACAGATGCTCAGGAATTGATTTTACCCTTCTTTGAGAAAGAACCCGATTGGGATCAGTTTCACCATTATTACTTTCCGGATGGCAGGGAGGTTTTTGAAGTGAGTCTGGAGAATGCCAACAGATATTTTCCAAAAAGTATTTTGGATAGTTTTCCAGATAGAAATCCTCAGGAATTAGCTGTTCAAAATATCATGTTTATCAAGAATCCTTCGGGAAATCGTTTTGATCCATTGATTGCAAGATATTTTCCTGCAGATGAATATTCCATAAATCATCAAAAAAATATTTCTTACAATTCTTTAGATGAATATTGGTCAGGTAAAATTGATATTTTCACTTATGATGAGCATCATTTTATTGGATTTACTATTGAAGATGGAGAGCTAATTAGCACAAACAAGTATAATGAGGGGGTGAATAATTCAAATAGTAAAGTTCAGGGTGATTGCAGAACTTCAATTCATGAATATTCTGTAGTTGTGCCCAGTCCAGGAAGCAAGGAAGAAGATCCAGGTCAACTTGGGAATCAAATAGTTAATATACAAATCGTACAAACAACTTGCACGGGTTCTATGGGAGATGATAGGTATTACGAATTTCCACCACAAGAACGAGACCCTGATAGTCCAACAGATGGGAATAATAGCTGTAGCACTTGTGAGTATGATCCTCCAAAGATTCCTAAGCCTAACTTCAAAATTAGTAATAAAATATCATTTAGGGAATATCCTTGCCTTAGTTCTTCAGTAAACAAAGCAGTAGACAAAAATTTCTCGAATGAAATTCAAGATTTGATTTTGGATGTTTTTGGTGAAAGTGAGGATTTCAATATTGAGATTGAAGCATTTGATTTCAAAGATGATACCTTGGATGGTACGTGTTACCCAGCGATTGTTGATCCTATGAGTAACTATGCTACATTCACTATAACGATTAACACTTTATTGGAAAATTCTTCAAATGAATACATCACAGCAACTGTTTTTCATGAATTCTTACATTCCTACATGAATTATTTGAATTTGCCAAACGTAAGGTATGATGATATAATTGATCACAATGAAATGGCAAATAAATACCTTAAAATACTATCACAAATACTAGTGGATCAATACGGTATTTCAATGTCTCATGCGGAGGCCCTTTCTTGGGGAGGCTTGGGAGAAACTGATTTATTTCAAAAACTTAGTGTAGATAAAATAAACGCAATTGTGGATATTAATAAAGATTATAAAAATGGAACTAAGGGGACAAAGTGTAATTAGAATAATCTTATTATCAGTATTTTTATTATGTTCAAGAAGTTTGTCAGCACAAGAATTGACAAATCCAAGAATTATTAATGAAGATAAATTTGTTAGATCATTGCAACGAAATATTCTTGCTAGTATGTTCAAGTTGTTCCCTCCATTCCGCGATGATGCTAAATTTGAAGGATATTATGCAATTCTAATAATTGAGGATGGGAAGGTTAAGGACATAACTTATCCAGAAGGCACAATCGAATCTATAACTAGGAATCGCATTGACGCAATCGAGAAAATCAATGAAAAGATTGACTTAGGAGAATTCGAGTTTGTGGATATAGATCAGATTATTGTCCCTTGTATTTTTAGATGGATTGATTTTCAAATAAATGATCCCGGTTTCGATGAGATATTGAAGAAAATACTACCCAAAACGGGTTACACTTCAAATACTTATGTATTGGCACCTAGTGTTATTTTAACTGGAAATCCAAAGCGAAGGTCTAATTAATAACTAAATCCTAACTCAACCCAAAATCCATCACTGACCTATATGGCTTTTGCTGCTAGAGCGGCCCATCATGCGGTGAAGGAAAGCAAGAAATGAAGTTAGAAAGCTAAAGTGAGAAGTATGAAAAAACAGCCCAAATCGAGAGATTTGGGCTGTTTTTGTATTAAAAAGCAACTTCATTCTCAAGTTGTATTAATTGACTAATTCTGAGGTAAATTTGATTTTTTCGAATTCTATAGCACTATGTGACTATGTTTTTCTATGTGGTTAAAACCCTTCGTGTACTTGGCAATAGCCTTTGTTGACTTAGTGGCAAACTCAAAATGGCAACTTCCCTAAATCCACATTTCCGCCGGAGAGGATTATTCCTACCTTTTTTCCTTTGAAGCGGGCTTTATTTTTCAATAAAGCCGCAAGTGGTACGGCACAGGAAGGTTCGATGATGATTTTCATCCGCTCATAGATCAGGCGCATTGCAGCAATAATCTGGGGGTCTGTGGCCAAAAGGATGTCAGATACATACTTCTGGATCAATTCAAAATTCAGGACTCCAAGCGAAGTCAACAATCCATCTGCGATGGTGTTTGGACCCGTTTGAGGAATGATTTTACCTGCATGAAAGGAGCGATAGGCATCATCTGCCCCAGTAGGCTCCGCACCGATCACCTCAATCTCCGGATCCCAATGATGGGTGAGCAATGCCGTGCCACCCAAAAGTCCACCACCACCCACAGGAGCCATGATGATCTCCAGATCGTCCTGCTCCTCATGGAATTCCAAGGCGCAAGTTGCTTGGCCCTCGATCACATCCATAAAGTCATAGGGAGGAATGAAAGTGGCTCCGGTGCGTTTCACAACCGCTTCAAGTGTTGTTTCACGTGCTTTGAGATTAGGTTCGCATTCGATGATCTCTCCTCCGTATCCCTTCACTGCTTTTTTCTTGATTTCCGGGGCATTGGAAGGCATCACGATGTAAGAAGGGATTCCTGCTATAGTTGCCGCTCGGGCAAGAGCTGCAGCATGATTTCCACTGCTATGTGTGGCTACTCCTTTTTTCTTTTGTTCCTCGGTTAGTTTCATGACCGCATTGGCTGCGCCGCGTGCTTTGAAAGCGCCGACTTTCTGGAAGTTTTCACATTTGAAATAAATCTCACAGCCTGCCATCTCATTGATGGTGGAGTTAGTCAGAATTGGAGTTTTATGAATAAAAGATTTGATCCGGACTGCGGCAAATCGAATGTCGTTCAGAGAAGGGAACTGGGTGTTTTCCATGCCGAAAAGTAGGGATTTCTTTTTGCCTAAAAAACGTTCGAGGAATGAATTGAATAGATAATCTGTCGATGATTTAGTGCTTTGAATAATTTTTTAAATCTTCGGGAATGAATTGGAAAGCCTTTGATTTTTTCCCGATCATGGGAGAGCCACTTACAGCGCAAAATTCAATGAAATTGGATTTCAGCCCTGAAAATAAAGAATTGGAAAATGTGGATTTGGGGAATACAGCTGTATTCAATGCCTTTGTATTTGATCAATTGAAGCAATCCGGAAAAACATACGGGGTAGGCGGCTATCTAGAGCATCGGGCGATTTACAGGCGAAGTGAGCGATTTGAGACTTTGGAAGCTGACTTTCGGAATATTCATTTGGGAGTAGATGTCTGGACAACTGCTGGTGCCTCGGTCCATGCACCCTTGGATGGGAAGATTTTTTCGATTCAGGATAATGAAGGATTTGGGGATTACGGCCCAACTATCATCCTGAAACATCATCTAAATGGCAAGTCACTGTATTCACTTTATGGGCATTTGACCAAAACAGATTTGCAGCTTTTTGAAAAAGGGCAGGAAGTCAAAGCTGGAACTGAAATTTGCCATGTCGGGCCTTTCCCTGAAAATGGGGACTGGCCTCCGCATTTACATTTCCAACTCATGTGGGAACTAGGGGAGAAATTTGGAGATTATCCTGGGGTATGTGCCAAGCGGGATTTAAACTATTATGCTGAAAATTGCCCTAATCCCAACTTGATGCTACTCTGTGAAGTTTTGGATTAAGTGTTTGCTTGGGTGATCAATCGCAATCCTTCTAGCGTGAGGTTTTTATCGACTTCATCAAAAACTTTCTCTAAGGGAGTCAAGACACCCGAGAGTCCTCCAGTAGCAATAATGGTAAATTCTAGTTTTGCCTCTTCACTAATCGTCTCGATCATTCCCTTGATTAAGCTGCTGTAGCCATAAAATATCCCAGCTTGGATCGCATGAATCGTGTTTTTTCCAATGGCGGATTCTGGCACCTTGAGTTGGACTTCAGGGAGTTTGGAAGTGTTGGAGAACAATGATTTGACAGCAGTTTTGATTCCTGGGACAATATTTACACCGATTACTTCGCCTTGCTGATCAACTACTGTGAAAGTAAGGGCCGTCCCAAAATCCACAATAATCGCGGCTTGGTGATGTCTCGAAAAAGCAGCCATTACATTACACATTAGATCCGTCCCTATTTCTTGTGGACGGTTTGTTTTGACTAGAAGCTTGGCATAGCTCTTAGCAGAAATGAGATAGGGTTTTTTGCCTAAGAAGTTTTTGCAAAAGTCAGTTATTGCTTTGTTAATTTCCGGTACCACCGAACTGAAACCGATCTTGGCGATATCCTGAGGTCCTATTCCATGCTCTAAAAAATATAAGGGCACCTTGTTGCTGAGCTGAGTATCGAGGGTGTTAAGATTTGTTTCCAATCGAAATTGATTTTTCCATCGGTTTTCCTTTTGGTCATAAAGGGCAAAAACTACATTAGAATTTCCTGCATCAATTGCTAAAAACATATCCTTTGGTTTTGGCTAAATTTAGGCTTTCCTTAAGTGAAAATCTAAAATTCAAATCAAAACTCAATCAAATGTTTTCAATTCGAGCTGGAAAAATCGAGGATCTACCTCGTATTTTAGAATTAATCAACGAACTCGCTGTATATGAAAAGATGCCTGCAGAAGTCATCAATACAGTTGAACTGATGGAAAAGGACGGCTTTGGCCCAAATCCCGCCTACGGTTTTTTTGTCTGTGAGAAAGAAGGCACAGAAGAAATTGTTGGAACGGCGATTTATTACTTTCGCTATTCAACCTGGAAGGGAAAGCGGATTTATCTCGAAGATCTTATTGTCACCGAATCCGAAAGAGCTCAGGGAGCTGGAAAATTACTTTTTGATCGAATCATGGCGAAAGGTCTAGAAGAAGGTTGCACAGGGATGATGTGGCAAGTGCTCGATTGGAATGAGCCAGCAATCAACTTTTATAAAAAATACTATCAAGCGACCTTAGAAGGAGGCTGGCTGAATGCGCATCTTCAGGATTATGAAATTAAAAAGTTATTAGGATAAACTTAAGGGAAGATCTTCCGTTATTTTATTTGCATGAAATGAATATTGCATTTAAGAAAATTGTATATTTATTTAAATAATAGTTTAATGGGGATGGCACATACTTGGAAGATTACAATGGAGGGGTTGGATTCCGATTGGTTGGTTACCGGTCAAAAGCCTTATCATTTTTTTAAAGACACACCATTCACACTATTGCTTGTGAATGAGCCGGCGACTATTTACGGTGAGGTTTTGGACTTCAAGGATACTTCGGAGCTATTTGATTATTTGGAGTTTACTCAAGCTGATGTTGCAGAGGTATTGGAGGTGGATCCGAGTACGCTATTCCGCTGGAAAAAGGACGAAAAAAAGCTGACTAAAGTGCTTACCAAAAATATATTAGATATGGATAAAGTAATCGCCAAAGGCATCCGGATTTTCGGTTCGGAGGATGCGTTGGCTGTTTGGCTACACGCTCCCAATACCTCTTTCAGTAATCAAAAACCTGCTATTCTCCTCAAGAATCCTTACGGTACAGAGCTAGTGGATCAGGCGATGGAAGCCATGTCTTGGGGAGCTATTCTCTGATTGATGCAGTATTTTCGATTGATTGAATCTTTGCCAGCACGATCTGGGCTAGGATATGGGATGGCTCCAGCAAGGTGGAATCTCTTCGGTACCTCTCTAATTTATGGCTGTAATCTGAGTGCATTAAATTTCCTTGAATTCTTTAGTATCAAAGGCTCTGCAGTAACCCAAAGTAGCTGGAAATTGATCGAGCTAGAAGTAATCGGAGCAATTCCAGAACTCGATGCAGCTCAATTATCCCCAGATTGGAAAAATCGGCCTCATCCACGGTCCACTCAAGAGTTAGGTACAGGCTGGGCAAAAAGCATGATTTCTCTAGCACTAAAAATTCCCTCTTGCCGAATTCCATTGGCTCGATATCCGGAAGAGCATAACTTATTGATTAATCCATTTCACCCTGATTTTCTAAAAAACATAAAAATCAAGCAGGAATTGGATGTGAGCTTTGAGGTGAATTCGTAGTGGGGGTATAACTTATGATACCAGAAGCCCTATTTTCTTTGCTTATCAGGATCTAAAACTGAAGATGGGAGACCGCCAGGTCGGGGCAGGCCGAAATGGCTAATCATCATTTATCTTCCAATTATATTCATGCCACTTACTTCAACTGGCAAAGTAGCGTATATCCCTTATTCGTAAAAGTAACTGCTATGAAAGGCCTATACTTGAGAATCTTCATACTGAAGATTGATTGTAAAACTGTACTTTTTTCAAAAAAAATAAAGGACCCATTCTCGCGAATAGGCCCTTATTTTCAATATAGTATTTTCGAACCTCTTTGAAACCTCCCTGCTCTTGGCGGTTAATTACGGCTTCATAGAATAGTTAGGCGCCTCTCGGGTTACGCTTACATCGTGCGGGTGTGATTCTTTTACTCCCGCTGCTGTGATTTTTACAAACTTTCCATTTTTCTGAAGGTCTTCGATGGTTTTCGTTCCGCAATAACCCATACCAGCCTGAAGTCCACCTACCAATTGGTAAAGTACTTCTGACACTAGGCCTTTGAAAGGAACTCTACCTACGATTCCTTCTGGGACTAGCTTTTTGACATTCTCTTCAGCATCTTGGAAATATCGGTCTTTGGAACCAGATTCCATGGCTTCAAGCGATCCCATTCCTCTATAAGATTTGAATTTTCTCCCTTCGAAAATGATCATTTCACCTGGAGCTTCTTCAGTGCCTGCTAGCAATGAACCGATCATAATTGAACTCCCACCTGCAGCAATAGCCTTTACTAAATCTCCAGAATATCTGACTCCGCCATCGGCGATAACTGGTACGCCTCTATGCTTTAACACCTCAGCACATTCGAAAACTGCTGAAAGCTGCGGGACACCTACGCCTGCAATAATTCGAGTGGTACAGATAGACCCAGGGCCGACGCCTACTTTAACTGCATCAGCTCCTGCATCAGCAAGTGCTATCGCAGCTTCGGGAGTGGCAATATTTCCTACAATTACCTCTAAATCAGGAAAAGTGTCTTTGATCTTTCGGCAGGTATCTATTACTCCCTTGGAGTGGCCATGTGCAGTATCGATAGATATAACATCTACTCCGGCATTTTTAAGTGCTTCGACACGCGCTACGATATCTGCGGTCACTCCTACTGCAGCTCCTACGCGAAGTCTACCATATTCATCCTTACAGGCATATGGCTTGTCTTTTCGTTTGAGGATATCCTTATAAGTGATCAATCCAGTCAGCTTATATTCGTCATCAACGATTGGTAATTTCTCGATTTTATATTCTTGAAGAATTTCCTCAGCCTCTTCTAAGGATACTCCTGATTTGGCTGTAATGAGCTTATCAGTAGTCATAATTTCTCGAATAGGGCGACTTTGATCTTTGATAAATCGCAGATCTCTATTCGTGATGATGCCCTTTAGAATTTTGTTATGATCTACTACCGGTATTCCTCCAATTGAAAATTCGCGCATGATAGCTTCGGCATCTCGCACAAAAGCATCGATATGAAGCGTAATTGGATCTAAAATCATCCCAGCCTGAGATCGCTTGACCTTTCTCACTTGAGCCGCCTGCTGCTCGATGGACATATTCTTGTGAATAAATCCAAGACCACCTTCCAAAGCAATAGCAATTGCCAATTCAGATTCCGTAACTGTGTCCATCGCAGCGGAAACCAAAGGAATGTTTAATCTTATTTTCTTGGTGAGTTGGGTTGAGGTATCAGTGTCTCTGGGAAGCACTTCTGAATAACCTGGGACTAAAAGCACATCATCATAGGTGAGTGCTTCGTAGAGGAACTTATCGGAATTTCTATTCATGGCAAATATTGGATATAGGTAACCCTATTTGCCCGTCAAAGTTATACACAAAATCTTAAGCAGGCGCAGACCCTCCAAAATATATTTTGAATTGGTCAATTTTATTGATAGAAAAGACCTGCAAATTCTGAATGCGTACTTAAAATAAACTTTTCCCTTGCAGACTGATCCACAGAACACCTGAACTCAATAAGAAATAAACAATTCCAAAAGCTGACATCTTAAGGGGTTCATTTTTGAAAACATACCAGCCGACTAGGGATAAAACTTGTAATGCATGTAAGCCCAGAAAGTGAAAGATTCGAAGATCACCATAAGCTTTGGCCCAACCCAAAAGGAAATAACCATCCTGTCCATCTACTGCACCTACAGTATGACTCATTCTTCCTGCCATCAAATAACCCTCATAGCCACCGATCAAAAAAATGATTAATCCAAATTGAGTTCTACGTTTGTAGCCTTTTGGAATTGTATTTAGTTGGGAAATCAAAAATAGGAGATAAATGAAACAAAGGGAATTGAGGAAGATCAGAATTCCCATAGTTCCGAAAATTGTACCATCGATTGGGTTGGAAATATTAAAATGAGATATTTTGCCTAG
>JBLGAM010000099.1:0-12226 GCA_047612305.1 Planctomycetota bacterium
AAACATTTGTTGATCTTTTTCGGAGTAGGTTTTTGAGAATGGATTCAACATAAGGTTAGTTTTTTTTGAGGTAAAGTACTTTCCGTGTGGCAGCGCTGGTCTTCGCCCAATCCGCGATTCGGTAACCGATCACCCATGCAATATTTTGATCGGATACTAGAACTTTGATCGCTTGCTTTTTCAACAAAGGGACTTTCAAATCTATTAAAAAGTCGGAGATTTTCTTGGTGCTTTTCATTCCCAGTGGAGTAAATCTATCACCGAGCTCCCAAGTTCGGATAGTCAGTGGGAAGTTAAGTTGCCCCAGGTCAAGCATAGCATTCTCTTTCTTCTGATCAAGTGGTATTGGGCTATCTGTTTTTAAGATGTCGAAGTTCCCTTCTGGTAAGGAGAACTGGATGTCTTGCTCCAAGAGTTGGATCGAATTAAATTTCTCGAAAACTGGAGCAAGGAAGATTTTTTCTCGGTCTACATTGACACTATATGCTATGGACTCAAATAGCTTTCCCACCTCGCGGGAGAGCAGGGCTTCATAAATGTCCTGAGCTTGGTTCGAGTTAAAGCCATAAGATCTGAGCCAAAAATAAATGATACTCACCGTTCCTTGCATTTGCATCAAAGCTTGAATAGATATGGATTGGATCCCATCTTCATCGTGAACTTGGGCCGAAAGCCATTGCGCAACGAGGCTCGTATAAGCCTTTCCAGTGTCGGTCAGCCTGCCGAGACTGGTTTGTAAATTGGATTTAGCATCTGGTGCAAAATCATAAACTGCAGGTAAAACTTGGTGTCTAAGTTTATTTCTTTTGTAGTCAAGCTTGGCATTGCTACTGTCTTCTCTCCATTTCAAATTATTTTCCTGAGCAAAATCCGCTAGATTTTTTCTCGAAAAAGGCAAAAGCGGACGAATCAATTTCCCTCTTCGATCAGCCATTCCATAAAGTCCTTCGATACCCGTGCCACGGAGAAGATTGAGGAAAATCGTCTCGATCTGATCATCTTCGTGATGTGCTAAAAGAATCCCTTCCAAATTTCGAGTTGATCGGATTTCTTCAAACCATTGATACCGAAGTTCGCGTGCAGCCATTTGTGTTGAAATCCCAAATTCTGCAGCATAAGATCTAGCATCTGTATGTTTCGTGTGGATAGCAACTTGTTTTGATTCTGCCCATTGAAGAACAAACGCTTCATCTTCATCACTCTCCTTGCCACGTAGCTGAAAATTCATATGAGCTACTTCAAAAGGAATAGAAGCTAAAGAAATAAGCTCTCCCAAACAGATACTGTCTAATCCCCCACTGCAGGCGAGCAAGTAGGTTTTGGAAGGTTTTAACAAAGATTTACTTCCTATATGCTGGATAAAAGCGTTTACCATTGATCAAAAATATCATTTTCTGCTAATTTTGCCCACATTCACTGCAACATGACTAGAAAGCTTTTATTTACCCTTCTATTTTTCATCGGCCTATTTGCGTCTGTTCAAATAGTATATGGCCAGGGTTCGTCGACTTTGGAAATCATGCAGGCCGAAGTGCTTCAAGGCGCAAACGGTTTTGAAAGACTCATCGGCTCTGTTCAGATGAAAAACCAAAATTCGTTGATTTACTGTGATTCAGCACATTTTTTTAGGGAAGAAAATCGAGCTAGGCTTTTTGGAAATGTACGTATTGAAGACACCGAAGACCCTGTGAAGACGCGAAGTGCCTACGCTGAGTATGATGGAAATACGAAAATGGTAAAATTGAGAAACCAGGTAGTTTTCTCAAACGGGTCCACTAGACTGTATACTGAATACCTCGATTATGATCGATTGGGGAATATTGCATATTACTACAACTCTGGCAAGGTAGTCGATTCGGTAAATGTGCTTACTAGTGAGCGAGGCAGGTACGAGGTGAATTTGGAACGAATCACTTTTCAAGATGAGGTAATCTTGGTCAATCCAGACTACACGATGAAGACTAGCTATTTGGTTTATCTCACGGTTCCGAAGACAGCGGAAACCCAAGGGCTAACAAACTTGATCTCAAAGGATGGGAATAAGCTTGATGCTCAAGATGGTAGTTTTTACAATACTCAGTATAAGCAGTTCCGGTTTTTCGATGGGATAGTCGAGACAGAAACGAGTAGAATCAAGGGAAAACAGCTTTTCTATGATGAATTAGCAGCCTATTATAAAGGCGAAGATCAAGTAAGTGTGTTTAATAAAGAGCGGCAGGTAGAGGTTTTTGGGGATGTTGGAGAGTATTGGGAAAAACGGAAATACAGCCTAGTTCATGGCAATGCTTTGGTCAGAAGGTATTTTGAAAAGGATACACTTTATATGACGGCAGATTCGTTGATTTCCCAAGACAATGAATTGGATTCGGTGAAATTTCTTTTGGCTTTTCGAGCCATCAAAATCTTGAATAAGGATATCTCTGGAGTGGCAGATTCTTTGGTTTACAACTATTCAGATTCTTCCATACAAATGTTTCAAGATCCTGTAATGTGGAATAGTAAAAGTCAAATTTCAGCTGATTCCATGGTTTTTTACATTGCCAATGAAGAATTGGATCGAGTTTATTTGAAGGATAATGGCTTCGTAATTACAAGTGATACTTTATTCAATTATAATCAAATGAAGGGCCGGGTCATCAATGGTTATTTCAAAGAGGGGCAGATTGATAAGCTTGATATCGACGGCAATGGAGAGTCGCTTTATTTTGCATTGGAAGCGGATACGCTGACTCAGGGGATCAATAAAACCTTGAGTTCGACGATAAAACTCAGATTCCAAAATGGAGCTATCGCTCGAGTGACCTACGGAGTAAAACCTGATGGGAAGTTCATACCCTTTCAGTTAGTGAATGAAGAGACTTCCCGTCTCGAGGGATTTAAGTGGCGAATTGAGGAAAAACCTAGCATGGAAGACATAAATGCTTGGAGAACTGTGGAAGAAGTGGATTTAAATGCAAAAAACTTTTTTGATGATCCAGAGGTGAAACTGCGGATGCCTACTGAATTGGAAATCCAAAAATCGCTTGAAAAGCGAAGTCTGCCGACGATAAAAAGGATTTTAAAGCCTAGTTTGTCTATTAAGGGGAATGGGTAACGGCAACCGTTGAAATTTATTTTCAGATGGTTAACAGAATTTAACCGCAATTTTTACATTTTCATTAATCCCAAACTTAAATTTGTGCGTATATTGATTACAGTTGAATAACTGGAAAGCTTATAGATTAAATTTCTACATGAACAGATTACTGATAATTTTCACATGCCTCTGGTTGCTTGTACCTGTTTCAGGTATAGCGCAGCAAGTTCGTGTGCTCAGTGAGAATCTTGAGTTCAATGGAGATTTGGGTTCAACCCAACGTAAAACAATCATCTTACAAAATGAATCAGATCAGTCCAAGACTTTCTTTCTCAAGAATCTGAGAGGAAACATTGGGTCATCTCAAAATATTAAGATCTGTATCGGAGATCAGTGCTTTAATCCGAGAAAAGATTTGGCGAAAATTAAATTGACACTCAAGCCCGGGGAAATCGTAACTGATATGTATCTAGATCTTGAGATGGGAATCGCCGAGACTCGAGGAGCTTTTGATTTATTCTTTGTGAATGAATCAAATTTAAAAGAAGCTTTTGTCGTTGAAGCAGTATACGAAGTGGAAAACTCAAAAACCAAAGTAAATGAGTTTGACTATAAAGACATGATTTTGAGTGATATTTACCCTAATCCAAGCAATCGTATCGCTCAACTGGATTACGAATATAAAAATTCAAAAATTAAAGCGAAAATCACAATAAACAGTTTCATAGGAAATCCAATTGTAGAATACGAATTGGACCCTGAAAGGAGCACATTGCTGATCAATGTGTCAGATTTCACACCAGGCTTTTATTTCTATACGCTTTTCTTAGACAATAAAAATATTGTCACCAAGAAGCTGCAAGTCAAAAAGTAATCAGTTTCTCAATCCTGTTATCAATTTGAATCCGAATATTTATCCCGTATATTTGCGGTCTTGAAAACAAAAATGCGCGTACAATCCCTTCTATTTATACTACTTATCCTTGCAATCACTTCCTGCGGGCCCTTCAATAAATTGGAGAAAAGCACAAACTGGGAAGAGCTTTATAAAGGTGCGAATGATTATTACCAAGCAGGGGAGTTCAATAAGGCTATTATTCTGTACGATAAAGTACTTCCAGTAATCAGAGGGAGTGAAAAAGCAGAATTAGCGGATTATAACTATGCGGATTGCCACTTCAAGACCAAGCGATATATAGAGGCAGCTGGATATTTTAATAATTTCAACCGAACTTATAATAGAAGCCCACTGGCAGAAGAGGCACTTTTCATGAATGCGTATTCACTTTATTTGGACTCACCTGATTACAATCTTGATCAACAGAGTTCCAGAGAGGCTGTTTCAGCAATTCAGCGATTTGTGACTCAGTTTCCTGGTTCAGCCAGCTATGAGCGAGCAATGGAAATGTTGGTTGATTTGCAAGGTAGATTCGAAGAGAAAGCGTTCCAAGAGTCAAATATGTACTATCGACTGAAAGACGGTTTGTATCCGGGAGATTTCTACAGAGCTTGTATCATAAATTTTCAAAACTTCGCAAAGGATTATCCTGAGTCAAAGCATAACGAGGAGTTGGCATACAAACTGGTAGAGGTAAGTACTGGATACGCCAAGAATAGCTCATTTTTGAAAAAAGAAGAGAGATTAAATGATGCGCTAGCTTTTGCTACCACATTTTACAGAAGATATCCAAGTAGCCAATTTGCCGGCGAAGTGAAAAAACATGAGAGTGAAGCTAGTGATGAACTAACAGATCACATCGAGTTAAAAAATAAATATGCACAGCAAGCTGCTGCGCAGATAGTTAAAATTGAGGCTGAAAAGAACTTAGTTAAAAAAGAGAATTAATAAAATTTAAATAAAAAGATATGGCAACTAATCCATCAATCATTACTAGAGATTTGGATAAAATCGCAAATAAAACTGGCAACATCTACGAATCACTTCATATTGTAGGCCAGCGCGCAAAGCAAATTTCAAATACCTTGAAAGAGGAATTGAATGCTAAGCTTTCTGAATTTGCATCGACAGTTGATAATTTGGAAGAGGTATTCGAAAACAAAGAACAAATAGAAATTTCTAAGTTTTACGAGCGTATGCCAAAGCCAAGTACCTTGGCATTGGAAGAATTTGTAGAAAATAAAATTTACCACAGATTGCCTGAAGAGCCAACTGGCGAATAAGCAAATGAATCTTACGGGGAAGAAAATTCTTTTAGGAGTCACAGGCAGCATTGCTGCTTACAAGGCTGCTCATCTTACCCGCTTATTAATTAAATCAGGAGCAGAAGTGCAAATCATTATGAGCACTTCTGCTTTTGATTTTATCACCCCACTTACATTAGCTACACTCTCCAAAAGACCAGTGTTAAGTCAATTTAAAAAAGACGAAACCGGAGAATGGAACAATCATGTGGAACTCGGCCTCTGGGCTGACCTTTTTTTAGTAGCACCGTTGAGTGCAAATACCTTGGCTAAATTCGCTTTAGGTATCTGCGATAATTTACTGGCAGCAGTCTATTTGTCTGCAAGATGCCCGGTAATGGTCGCTCCTGCTATGGATTTGGATATGTATCAGCATCCGGCAGTTCAATCTAATCTCAATCTCTTGGAAGGTTTTGGTCACGAGGTTTTGCATGCCGAATCAGGAGAATTGGCAAGTGGTCTCTCAGGCCAAGGCCGAATGATGGAGCCAGAACATATTCTTGGATATGTTCAAAGTTTTTTTAAAGGCAATGATGATTTTAAGGGTAAAAAAGTCCTAATTACGATGGGGCCAACTGTAGAAGCCCTAGATCCAGTTCGATTTATTAGTAATCACTCCAGCGGGAAAATGGGAATGGCAATCGCAGAAGAATTTTCAAAAAGAGGAGCGGAAGTTTTCGTGGTTTCGGGCCCTATTGCGCTAAAGGTATCGAAAGAAAAATTTCATTGGAATTCGGTAAACAGTGCTGATGAAATGTATGGATTAGCCGCTGTGCTCCACCCTAAAGTAGATATTTGCATTTTCACAGCTGCGGTGGCTGATTATGCGCCCGCTCAAATTGCCCCGGAGAAAATTAAAAAAGATAGTGCGCTGATATCTATCAGCTTGAGAAAGAATGTCGATATCGCTTTGGAATTGGGGAAAATGAAGCGAGTGAATCAGATTCATGTTGGATTTGCGTTAGAAACAGAGAATGAAGCTGCAAATGCAAAAGCCAAACTAAGAAAGAAAAATTTTGATTTGATCGTTCTGAATTCTGCCAAAGTAGAAGGAGCTGGTTTCAAAGTAGACACTAACCAAGTTGAGTTATTTGGCGCAGATGGAAGATCAGTCCACTCAGAATTAGCAAGTAAAACAACTATTGCAGCCTTAATACTAGATCAAATCAAAACTATCCCAGTTTGGGTTTAAGGCTGATTTTTTTCTTTACTTTTAAGTTCATGAAAAACAAAATTATATTCATTGCCCTATTTTTTTTGACAATGAATGCTTTTTCGCAAGAGTTAAATTTCACTGTAATCATCAATAGCGATCGAGCTAGAATTCAGAATACCAATATTTTCAATCAAATGAAAACAAGTTTTGAGCAGTTTCTCAATGGAAGATCGTGGACTACAGATGAATTCAGGCCCGAGGAGCGAATCAAAGGTAATATGCTAATCACTATCAGTGATGTTCCTCAGGTGGGAAGCTATAATGCATCTGTCCAGATACAAATTGTCCGGCCGATTTATGGGACGAATTACGAGAGCTTGTTGTTCAATTTTGCAGATCGAAACTGGAATTTTGAGTACATCGAATCCCAACCGATCGAGTTTAACCGATTTGCCTTTTTAAATAATATAAGCTCACTCTTAGGTTACTATGCACATATTGCTTTGGGAATTGATTACGATTCTTTCGAAAGTAGAGGAGGCGATCCTTTCTTTGAAATAGCAAATGATATCGTTAATAATGCGCAACAATCCGGGAGACAGGGCTGGGGGCAGAGCACTGCAGATCGAAGAAATCGCTATTGGTTGATCAATGATATATATGTATCATCCGTTTTTTCGAAGATTCGAGACGGTTATTATTTATATCATCGTCAGGGATTGGATCTTCTTCAGATCGAACCAGAAAAGGCGTACAGCAATATTTTGGAGAGCCTGAGGATTATTTCGGAAGCTAACAAAACGCAGCCGAACGGGATTTTCACAATTTCGTTTTTAGATGCAAAAAGTGACGAAATTGCCCAAATCTTAAAAAATGCACCTTTAGAGATTCGGGTTGAGGCAGTTGAATTGCTACTTGAAGTAGATCCGAATAATGCGAAAAAGTACAATGAATTACTTAAAAGCTGAGCTCGATTTTTTAGTTTTACGCTCTAGTTAAATCTCCCATGCTCAAATCGCTTAGCATTTCTAATTATGCCCTTATTGATCAACTGTTGATGCAGCCTGCTTCAGGTTTGAGCATGATCACGGGTGAGACGGGTGCGGGGAAATCTATTATGCTCGGAGCTATGGGAATGCTCTTGGGAAACCGGGCTGACACCAAAGTATTGCTTCATGAAGATAAAAAATGCGTTGTTGAGGCCGTATTTGAAATTGGAAGTTATAAGCTACAAGAGTTTTTTGAGTTGCATGATTTAGATTTTGATTCGACTTGCATCATTCGGAGAGAGATCAGCCCAAGCGGTAAATCCCGGACTTTTATTAATGATACTCCAGTCTTATTGGAAACGTTGAAAACTCTTGGTGAAAGACTTGTAGACGTGCATTCTCAGCACGATACACTTCAGCTTGCTTCTGGCGCGTTTCAATTGGGATTAATTGATGCCTTTTCCCAAAGTAAAAATGAATTGGAAACTTATCGGGTAGCTTTTAAAGCTTTTAAATCAACCAAAAAAAGGAGGACAGAACTAGCGCATCGTGCTACCGAATTAAAGAAGGAAGCTGATTTTAATGCATTTCAACTGGAGGAATTGAGTGTGCTTGCTCTTCAAGCAGGTGAGCAATCTGAGCTTGAATCTTCTCAGGAAATTCTTGAAAATGCAGAAGAAATTAAACTTCGAATCAACGAAATACTTCAATTGCTTCAAGATGATCAACTTGGAGTTACGAATGCGGTCACTCAGATTAATCAGGGAATGCAACAGCTATCCAAGCTAGCGCATGTTTTTGATCCTTTAAGAGATCGTTTTCACTCACTGATGCTTGAGCTTCGGGATATTGAGGAGAGCCTTAGTGATGAGGAAAATAAAGTTGAGGTGGATTTTGAAAAATTGGATCAAACCAGAGATAGGTTAAGTAGAATTTATCTCTTGCAGAAAAAGCACGGTTTGAGTTCAGTAGAAGAATTGATTTCACTTGAGCGAGAATTGGCTGATAAGGTCTTTGAGGTTCAGAATCTAGATGAAATTTTAGAAAAGGCTGATCAGGAATTAACAGAAGCTGAAAATCTCCTCCAATCCACCGGTTTGTTCCTCCGTAAAAAAAGATTGAATTCTACGGCTGCCTTTGCCAAAGAATTAAGTCAACTCTTAGCTGGCTTGGGTATGGAGAATGCGAAAATTGAAATAGAGCATCACGAAACTATAGCTGGAATATCGGGATTAGATGAAATTGAAATTCTATTCTCTGCCAATAAAGGTGCAGCTCCTCAAGCTTTAAAGAAGGTCGCGTCAGGTGGTGAATTTTCTAGATTGCTCTTTGCCATTAAATATTTGATGGCGGACAAAATGGAGTTGCCTACTTTAATCTTTGATGAGATCGATACAGGTATTTCCGGGGAGGTAGCTTTGAAGATGGTTGGCATGATGCAGGACATTTCAAAAAGACACCAAGTCATTTGCATTACACATTTGCCCCAAGTGGCCGGAAAGGGTGACGTCCACTACTTCGTGTATAAAGACAATACCTCCGAAAAAACCATTAGTAAAATCAAATTGCTGAGCTTAGAAGAGCGAATAGAGGAGTTGGCAAAAATGATCTCAGGAGTTTCTCCATCTGCTTCAGCGCTAGAGAGTGCTCGGGAATTGGTTCGCAAGTAGGGCTGATCCTGCTTTGAAAGCCCTTGAATAATAAATTTTGCCTATTTTTAACAAATTTTGAAATTAACACTAGTACAATATGTCAGATAACTTGCTTAAAGGAAAAGTAGGAATCATTACCGGTGCCTTGGATGAAAATTCAATCGCATGGAAAACAGCTCTAAAGGCGAAAGAACAAGGAGCGAAATTTGTGTTGACCAATGCGCCTATTGCGATGCGAATGGGAGCAATCAACGAGCTTGCTCAAGAATGTAATACCATTGTGATTCCAGCTGATGCAACAAGCCTGGAGGATATCGAAAAACTTTATGCCGAAGCCAAAGAATATTTGGGAGGCAACTTTGACTTTTTGTTGCATTCTATAGGAATGTCTCCGAATATTCGGAAAGGTCGTTCTTACGGTGATTTGAATTACGATTGGGCGATGAAGTCATATGACGTTTCTGCAATTTCATTTCATAAGATGATGCAGGTAGCTGAAAAGAAAGACGTGATGAACGAGTGGGCTTCTATTGTTGGGCTATCGTATATCGCCGCTCAGCGAATATTCCCATTCTATACTGATATGGCTGATGCCAAAGCTTTGCTAGAAAGTATCGCAAGAGGTTATGGCTATCGATTTGGAAAGTTGAAAAAGGTAAGAGTGAATACCATTTCTCAGTCACCAACCAAAACCACTGCTGGCACAGGAATCGGTGGATTTGATTCTTTTTATAATTTTGCTGAGTCGCTATCTCCACTTGGAAATGCTTCTGCAGAGTCATGTGCAGATTATATCGTGGCGATGTTCTCAGATTTTACCAGAATGGTAACGATGCAGAACCTTTTCCATGACGGAGGCTATTCATTTACCGGAATCTCCGAGGAGATGATGGACCAGTTTAAATAATTAATAAACCACCAACCTTATTTCAATAAGCCTTCTGGATTTTCTGGAAGGCTTTTTTCATGCTTTCCATTTTCAAAATCAAGTTTTTTGTTGAGGGAATTTCACCTATCTTATTGAATTGAATTCGCCACCAATTCCTATGAAATCGAGCATGACGCAAGCGACACCCAGAGGAACGATTATCATACAAGCGAGATTCCATATGCCCTTTAAAAAACAATTATAATCATATGAAAAAGAACTTTACACTACTCATTTTACTTGCTTTTTGGACTTTACTTCCAGCATTTGCGCAAATCCAACCTGCACCTGACCGTGCCGAAGGTGATGGTCAATATGGACGCTTGATCCTCCGCGGAGTGATTTTAATAGATGGCACTGGTGCACCACCCATCGGTCCGGTGGATATAGTAGTAGAGAAAAATAAGATCGCTCAGATCCAAGTAGTGGGGTATCCCGGTCTTCCAATTTCTGAAAACAGACGTCCTAAAGCAGGTCCAGATGATAAAGTCTATGAGCTTGAAGGGCACTATTTACTTCCAGGTTTCATAGATTCTCATGGGCATATTGGAGGAGAAGGACAGGGTACACCAGCTGAATATGTGTATAAGCTTTGGCTTGCACATGGAATCACTTCTGTAAAAGACCCTTCAGCAAGCAATGGGTTGAATTGGGTTTTGGATCAGAAGAAAAGGTCTTCGATGAATCAAATAACAGCCCCAAGACTTTTTGCATACACTTCATTTGGAGCGGATTTGGAGCGTGAAATTGTCAAAGAAGAGGAGGATTTAAGAGTAAAAAAAGAAAGAGCCCCTATCACTACTAAAGAACAAGCAAAGGCCTGGGTAAACGAGAATAAAGCTAAAGGTGCAGATGGGATTAAATTTTTCGGAGCAAACCCAGAAGTGATGCAAGCTGCTATTTCTGAAAACAAAAGACTTGGTCTTCGCTCCCTGATGCACCATCAACAATTAGATGTTGCAAGATGGAATGTGCTGAATTCTGCTCGAGCTGGTTTGACTGCCATGGAGCATTGGTACGGTTTGCCAGAGGCACTTTTTGAAGAGCGTACTATCCAAGACTTCCGATTGGATTACAATTATCAGAATGAACAGCATCGCTTTGGAGAAGCTGGGAAACTTTGGAAGCAGGCAGCAGCTCCTTACTCTGAGCATTGGAACAAGGTGATGAATGAGTTATTGGAACTCGATTTCACATTGGACCCCACTTTTAATATCTATGAAGCCAATCGGGATTTGATGCGAGCACGCACAGCGGAGTGGCATCAAGTCTACACACTTCCTTCGTTATGGAAGTTTTATCAGCCTAGTCGTCAGTCACATGGATCGTATTGGTTTGATTGGACTACGGAAGAGGAGATTCAATGGAAAGAGAATTACCGTCTTTGGATGACCTTTGTCAATGAATATAAAAATCGTGGAGGAAGAGTGACTGCAGGTTCTGACTCTGGATTTATTTATCAACTCTATGGTTTTGCATACATCAGAGAATTGGAATTATTGCGAGAAGCTGGATTTCATCCGCTCGAGGTAATAAGGGCTGCTACTTATTACGGCGCAGAATCCCTTGGGATGGAGAAATTAATAGGATCAGTTGAAGTTGGGAAATTGGCTGACTTCGTGATCTTGGAAGAAAACCCGCTTCAAAATCTAAAAGTACTTTATGGCACAGGCGCAATACGATTGGATGAAAATAATCAGCCGATTCGTGTTGGTGGCGTAAAATATACGGTGAAAGACGGAATCGTGTATGATGCTAAAAAACTTTTAGAAGACGTTAAAGCAATCGTTGACAAAGCAAAAGCAGAAGGGGATGCAACCCTAAAGCAGCCTGGATTAGATTGGGAATAACCAACTAATTCGACTTCTAATTTATTTAAAATATGGCAATTGTAGAAGCAAATGGAGTAAAAATCCAGTACCAAGAAACTGGAAGTGGAGAAGAAACCTTAGTCTTTTCACATGGATTGCTTTGGAGCCATCACATGTTTCGAGCACAAGTCGAATATTTCAAAAGTAAGTATCGGATTATTGCTTATGATCACCGTGGGCAAGGCCAAAGCGAGTATCGTGCTCCTTTTGATATGGATACTTTGGGTGATGATGCAGCCGCTTTAATCAAAACACTTTGTGATGGCCCTGTACATTTTGCTGGGCTGTCTATGGGAGGTTTCATAGGAATGCGTTTAGGTGCTAGATACCCCGAACTGATTAAGTCTTTAAT
>JBLGAM010000100.1:0-12223 GCA_047612305.1 Planctomycetota bacterium
TTCGATCATGCCTGCCGAAGACCGGTAAGCACTATCGAGGATGCTATTTCACAACTCCCCTATTTAGCCTAATCACTTGGAAAGCCTTTTTGGAGATCAAGATTTATTCCCTGAAGAAAGCGGAAATAATTTCGCCGACATCATCTTGCCGGTACCGATTCCGCGGATGTTCACCTATCGAATTCCCAAAAGCCTAAAATCAGAAATCAATCTCGGATCGCGAGTCATCGTGCAGTTCGGGAAGCGAAAAATCCTGACCGGGATCATCGGAAAAGTGCACAACAAGGCACCGCAGGCTTACGAAGCCAAACCTATCTTGGAGGTTTTGGATATCCAGCCGAGTGTAAATCCAATTCAAATCCGGTTTTGGGTTTGGATGGCAGATTATTATTGCTGCCATATTGGAGAGGTGATGCATGCGGCATTACCAGCAGGATTGAGACTCAGCAGTGAAAGTAAGGTTCAACTCAACCCAAATTTTGACGCGGAGACGAGTAAGTATCCACTGGATGACCGCGAAATAAAGATTCTCGAAGCTCTCGAAAGTAGCTCCGAGCTGAGCTATGAGGACTGTGAGAAGGTACTTGGGATAAAAACTATTCACCCAATATTAAAGAGTCTGGTCGTCAAAGAAGCGATTTTGATTTTTGAAAAAGTGCAAGAGAAATATGCGCCAAAAGTGGAGACACGGATCCGCCTAGTCAATGAAATTGCTGAAAGTAAACCTGCCATCGAAGAGATCTTCCTGGCCTTGGCTTCCAAACCAAAGCAGGAATCCATCCTGATGAAATACCTACGGGATGTTCCGGTTTTTCAAAAGCTTCATCTGAATGAGAAAGGAGTCGACAAAACTACAATTTTGGAGGAAGGTGATTCAGAGTCTTCCTTGAAAACCCTGATCAAAAACGGAATCTTCGAATCCTTCAAAGTCATTGTCAATCGGATTCCCGAAGAAGAACCTGAGAAAGAAGCAGCTAAACTTTCATTGGCTCAGGAAGCCGCCTTCGTAGATATTAAAGCACAATTGGAAGAAAAACAGTCGTTGCTCTTACATGGCGTAACTGGATCTGGCAAAACGGAAATCTACATCCAGTTGATTCAAGAAGTGTTAAGCTCTGGCTCGCAAGTTCTTTTACTTTTACCGGAAATCGCACTGACTACACAGATCGTAAGCAGACTGAAGAAGGTTTTTGGGAGTCAGATGGGAGTCTATCATTCGAAGTACTCTGACAATGAACGTGTGGAAGTTTGGAATGGAATTTTAACCGGTCGATTTTCATTTGTAGTCGGTGTTCGCTCCTCAATTTTTCTTCCTTTTGACAGCCTAGGCTTGATTATCATTGATGAGGAGCATGAGTCCAGTTACAAGCAATTTGATCCAGCTCCCCGATTTCAAGCGCGAGATGCGGCTATAATGCTCGCTTATTTTCATCAAGCTAAAACACTTTTAGGGTCAGCGACGCCATCATTTGAATCCTATTATAATGCACAGCAGGGAAAATATGGCTATGTAGAATTAACTAATCGATTTGGTGACGCGAGCATGCCACTGTTTCATTTGTCCGACTTAGGCGCTGACAAGCGAAAAAATCTCCTCAAACTTGACTCCACTCGAAAGATGCGTGAGCGGATTCAGGAAGCATTAGACAATCAGGAACAAGTCTTGATTTTTCAGAACCGACGAGGGTATTCACCATATATACAATGCGAAGATTGCGGCTGGACTGGTCAATGCGTTCAATGTGATGTCAGTCTTACCTATCATCAATATTCGGAGGAGCTCCGATGCCACTATTGCGGCTACAAGGAGAAGGTTCCAAGCTCCTGCCCAGCCTGTGGGTCTACCCAACTGGCGACCATGGGTATGGGAACCGAGCGAATCGAAGAGTCATTGAGTTTACTTTTTCCAGAGGCAAGGATGGGACGAATGGATCTCGATACCACTCGAAATAAATTTGGCTATCAGCGACTTTTGGATGAGTTTGGTGCTGGAAATCTAGACATTCTGGTGGGTACTCAGATGATTACCAAAGGCTTGGACTTTGGAAGAGTGACAGTAGTGGGGATTTGGGATGGGGATCGGATTCTGAATTTTCCGGATTTTCGAGCGGGCGAGCGAGCTTACCAGCAAATCACTCAAGTTGCCGGGCGAGCAGGTCGAAGAGAAAAGCAAGGTCAGGTTATCATTCAAACTCGGAATCCTGAAACTTACCTTTATGAGCAAGTAATCAAAGGTGATTACCGGGATTTTTTTCGACAGGAAATGATCGACAGAAAGAAATTCTATTATCCACCATACGTCAAGCTTATTAAAATCACGACTCGGCATGCTGACTCGAAAGTAGCGGAAAAAGCGGCACTTCACCTCCATCATCGCATGTCAGAGATAGGTGTGAAAAAGATTGTCTTGGGGCCTGAGAAAGGTATTGTCGCCCGAATCAAAAATCAATATCAGTTTGAAAGCTTGATCAAACTAGAGAAATCAGGTAACTCGCAAGCAGTATTCAAGGAACAACTATCTTTGATTTTCGAAGAGCTGAATTCCCGACCTGAATTCAGATCTGCCCGGTTTATTGTGGACGTGGATCCGTCTTGAGATCTAAGATTTTGGCAGCGGGATGTTAGTTTTTCAAAGCCAGATTAAATCGAAGAATAACACTCTGATTAGGAAGCTCAAACTTCCAATTCAGCAACATGATTTCATTACTTAACTTTTTTGAAATCAAATTCGTACTTTATACGCATCAAAACCTAAACATGCGCATAAAATGAAAAAGCGTCTGAATATTACCGTCGAGGAGAAACTGCTCGAAAAGATTAAAAAATATGCTGAGGAGCACGGGACCAGTCTTTCGGGTTTAGTAGAAGAACATTTTGAGGCTTTGACTAAGCCAAAGGCAAAAATACCTGGAGGAATGTCATTGGTCGAATACATGCAATCCCTACCAAAGGTAGAATTTCCGGAAGATTACGATTGGAAAGAAGAATATTACAAAGCAAAGGCAAAAAAATACGGCGTTGAAAATCTTTTTTGATGTGAGCATAGTCTTGGAACTCGCAATCAAAAAGATGGAGAATCCAGAAGCAAACCTGTTTATACCAGATCAAATTGAAGTAGGTAAAATAGTTCCTTTTATTACAGCGGGGTTGTTCAAACAACTTCCTACTTTTTACTGAAATACCTGAAGTATCAAAAGACAAAAGAGGTTTTAGAAACACTTCTTCCAAATTTTGAATTTTTGTAAGGTAAAAAAACACATTTATTTAATGCATTAAAAATGAATCTTCCAGATATTAAGGATGCAATTTTTTATCAAATAGCCCTTGAAAATCAATTGGATGCTATCCTTATCTCAGAAAAAGATTTTTTGAAGCTTAGCAAGCCTTACCTCCCGATTCTTTCTCCCCTTGATTTAGCGAATTCGATAAAAATTAAGTAGTTTGAAAGAAAGGTCTGTTTTTTAAAAAGCATGAAAAAGGAACAACCAAAACGAATAGTTAAAATAGTCTTTATTCTGGCAAGTATAGGATCTCTGTATTTCGTCCCCTGGATTTTGGTAAAAGCTTGGATTTCACCTCTCCCTAATACGGTTCAAGAACAATTAAATGAGGCAATTGACCATGGATTTGATGGGATGATTATTTACGTGGACCAAGGCGGGAAGCTACCAGAGTTGTATGCCGCAGGCTGGCATGACCGAAAAAATAAAATACCTGCCTACCCGCAGGCCTTGTTTAAGATTGCGAGCATTACCAAGCTATATGTTGCTGTGGCTACCACAAAATTGGTTAAATCTGGACGTTTGTTTTTGGATAAAACACTTGCTGATTACTTTCCAGAGCTTGTAGGAAGAATCGAAAATGCAGATACAATCACGCTTAGAATGATGCTGCAACATCGGAGTGGCATCCCGAATTTTGTGGATCATCCTGATTATTGGTCAAAGCCTCCAAAAAACAAACAAGAAACCCTTGATTACGCACTGGATTTACCAGCTGACTTTGAACCGGGGAAAGATTATGGTTATTCAAACACCAATTATATGTTGATCTCTGACCTCATTGATAAAGTAGTGGGTTATCCCCATCAGCAATATATCAAAGAGGAAATTTTGATTCCCCTTGGACTGAAAAACACATTCGGTTCGCTTCATGAAGTGGATATAACCAATGTGATGAGTGGCTATTATATTGGAGTCGAAGACGATTTTAAGACTGAAAATACAGGCTTAATGCTCGCGACAGCCGAAGATGTGGGTGTCTTTTTGCGTGCGTTGAACGACGGTTCTGTATTTCATGAAGGAGAGCAGGAAATATATTCCTCCATTTATGAGTACGAGCATACTGGTTTACTTGTGGGCTATCAAAGTATTGCAAAATACCACAAAGAGATCGATACGGTGGTGATTCAATTTAATAACACAACCAACTTTGATGGATATGACTGGAATTTAGCTGAAATCGTATATAGCCGGATTATGAAAATAATTAGAAGGAAAAAAAGCTCCTAACCACCTAAAGACTCTCCCCCTTAGAATAAGATCCCGATTACTTCTCCGCCTCAATAAATCCCAACACATCATCATAACCCTTGCTCCAGGTCCAGAAAAACTGGGTGATCATCGGAATATGCTTTTTCTGCTCATAGAACGAATAACTCAAATCTGTCCCTTTTTCAGAAGCTGTTTTCCGAAATCTATCCACGGTCAGCCGAATTCCCGGATAAGTCCGCTCCCCTTCCATAATCAAAATCGGGATCTCACTTCCATCTAAAAAGTAAATTGGAGAATATGCCTTCCACACCGCTGGGTCATCTGTGAATGCATTGTAATTCTCTTTCCCGTCAGGCTCATCCTTCTGTTTGGTAAGAAACCAATACCAATCCAAACCTGCAGGGTCATTTAGAATTGCCCCTTTTAATGGATTGGCAAAACCCAATTTTTCATAGGGCTCTTTCTTGATTGCTGCCAATGCTGCTAAATGTCCTCCAGCAGAATGACCTGAAATAAAGATGCTTTTTTTATCTCCACCATAGTTTTCGATATTTTCATAAACCCATTTCACCGCCCGTACTGCTGCCTTTTCCATCGAAGGAACTTGATAGGCGGATGCCAATGGATAATCAATTATCACGGTGACCACATCTCTTCGTGCCATCCTGCTACCCAAAAAATCATAAATCTCCTTATTTCCTTTATCCCAACTGCCTCCATGGATAAAGATCATCACGGGAAGATTTTTTCCTTTTTTCTGGTAGAATACATTCAACTGTTTCTCTGGTAAATTTTCTACAGAATCTTCTTCGAGATACGTGATATTCTTGGATCGATGAATAGATTGGAAAGCGCAACTGCTAAAAACTATCAGGAAAATGATAGGGAGTAACTTAAATTTCATGGGTGATTTTTTCAAAGAGAAAATAAAAGGAGGGTGTTTTTTGCGATTATCCGCTTTTTTTCGAGCAGACTTTGTTTTCCCAAATGGCCTCGACTCCACTTGGCCACCGGCATTAGATTGTTTTTAGAGGAGAGGGAAAAGTGCACAAAATCCACTCTTTTCCCTCTCCTCTCCCCAACCATTATACCTGATCACCAAGCGGAGGCGCAGTGCAAAACCTATAATTCGATTAATTGTGCAAGTACGGATATACATAGCTTGTTTTCTGGAGCTCATCTAATTAAAACCGAAGTCGCGAAAACTTGATTTCCCTGCAATATGACAATTGTCCTCTAATGTTTTAAATGAAATGATTAATTTGGAGAAAACTTAACCCTGAAAGACTACCTTGATTATCGATTTACCGCTTCGATCTTCTTTGGTGCCATTCTTCCTTTTTTCCTGCTTTTCTCTTGTAGCTGTGAAGATGAAAAATTGATTTTCCCTGAAACCGGAAAAATTTCAGAATCTGTTTATGCATCTGGACAAATCCTAGCAGTGAATCAGTATGATGCCTTTACCAATGCTTCTGGCCCTATTCAAGAAGTATTTATCACTGAGGGAGACAGCGTGGATATCGGGACTCCAATCTTGGCAGTTTACGCCGAACGAGAAAAAATGAGCCGAAAAAGTGCAGAAATCGCACGGAATTATGCAGATGTAAACACCAACCTAACTAAACTCAGAGAGCTACAACTCACCATCGATCTGACAAAAAGTAAAATGCGCAATGACTCTTTGCTATACGTTCGGCAAAACATCTTTGGAAGAAAAATATAGGAACAGAAGTAGAATTAGAGCAGCACTCATTAGCTTATGAAAATTCAAATACTGCTTTTGGTGCTGCGCAATTACACTATGAGGACCTTAAAAAAGAGATCGAATTCAACGAAAAAAATGCTTCAAAAAATCTTGCAATTAGCCGAGTTTTCGAAAGTGATTACATCCTGAAGAGCAAAATCAGAGGGACGCTTTATGCCTTGCTCAAGGAAAAAGGGGAAATGGTCACCCCACAAATTGCTTTGGCAGTTTTAGGAAGTACCAGTGAATTCCTCTTAGAATTGAAGGTCTATGAATATGATATCTCCAAAGTGAAAATAGACCAGGCCATGCTCGTATCCATGGATAGTTATAAAGGGGAGATTTTTGAGACGCAAGTGGTTAAAATCTATCCTATCATGGATTCGAACACCAAAATTTTTACCATTGAGGCCAAGTTCACCAAGGCTCCACCCAGACTATATCCCAACTTGACTCTAGAGGCTAATATTATTTTGGAAGTCAAAGAAAATTCCCTAATCATTCCCAGAAGCTATCTGATCGATGATGAATTCGTCCTAAATGAATCAGGAGATAGTATTCCGGTCAAAGTAGGAATTCGAAACAACCAATTCGCAGAAATTCTCTAAGGAATTAGCTCTTCAACCCGGATCCGCAAACCAGACACTGTATGAAGACTCGAGAGTCAGAGGAGTGAGTTCAAAAATCGCTTCACAGGTTTTTTATAATGTAGGTAGCATCGATTTGTCCGTAGTGATAGATGGAATAGATCCTAAAAGGCATACCGAATTATTCACTTTTCAAGATTACGTCATTGTAGGAAACCCAGCAGATTTGCTACAAACCAATAGCATTATTTTGAGTAAAGGAGACGCAGATCGAATGCTAACAGCTATTGGTGATGTAATCCAGGTGACCACTGCCCAACAAGGCAATAAAGCCCAACTCAAGGTCGTCGGCTACTACCAATCCGGCTTGGCGGATTTTGATAATACCAATAGTTTCGCATCGATCAATACCGTGCAGAAAATGATGGGAGAACCTTCCTCCTATCTAACAGATATTCAGGTAAAACTCTACGACTTTAATGAAGCACCTGCCTTCGCCAGCGAATATCGAGATATTTTTGAGATTGAAGCTGATGACATCCAAACGGTCAATGCCCAATTTGAAACTGGCTCCAGCATCCGAGCACTAATCAGCCGAGCCGTAGGAATCACTTTGCTCGTAGTCTCAGGCTTTGGGATCTATAATATTCTAAACATGATGATCTATGAAAAACTCGACACGATTGCGATCTTAAAAGCCATTGGATTTAACAGTTCTGATGTGAAGCGGATATTCATCACCATAGCCCTTTCAATCGGGCTAATTGGCGGAGCAGTCGGTCTGTTTATGGGTTACCTAGCCTGTTTAGGAATTGAGCGAATGCCATTTGAAACGGAAGCCTTGCCAACTGTCAAGACGCATCCGGTTGATTTCAACATCAAATATTACCTTATCGGAGGCATTTTCAGCTTAGTGACCACCTATCTGGCAGGGTTCTTCCCTGCAAGAAAAGCAAGCAGTGTCGACCCAGTAGATATAATCAGAGGGAAAAGACAAAGCAACCCGTATTGGAAGCAAAAAACATCGATAAGTCTTTCTACAATCCCATAGAAACTCAGGTATTGAAGCAGGTGAGCTTTACCATCAACCGAGGAGAATTCGTGTCCGTTGTTGGGAGAAGTGGCTGTGGCAAATCCACACTTTTGTACATTCTTTCTACCATGGATACCGATTACAAAGGCGAGCTACTCATCGATGAGGAAGTCATCACTGGCAAATCGTTAAATTACCTTTCGAAGCTTCGCAATGAAAAAATCGGATTCGTCTTTCAGTTTCACTATTTACTCAAAGAGTTTTCAGTTCTGGAAAACATATTGATTCCCGGGCTCAAGCTTGGAAGGTTTTCCAGAGAAGAACTGGAGTATCGGGCGATGGAAAAGCTGAAGATTTTTGACATGCAGGAACATGCTCTAAAGAAAGCGAATCAGCTTTCTGGTGGTCAAAAGCAACGTTTAGCGATTGCCAGAGCACTAATCAATGATCCTATTTTAATTATGGGCGATGAACCAACCGGGAATCTGGATAAGAAAAATGCGGATTTCGTATTCAATATTTTTAAAGAATTAGCTGCAGAATTCCACCAAACGATTCTTATCGTCACTCACGATCCTGAGTTTACTGAAGGCACAGACAGGATTATTGAGATGGAGGATGGAAAAGTTATTCGACAATAGAAAAGGGGCTTCTCGATTACTATCAGCATACATCAATACAAGTTAGATAAAGCGTAGGATATTAAACGCTGGCTTTGATAAGCTTAAATTAAAAACTAAGAATCCATTTGAATTATTGGCTCTATTTCCAACAGTCAATGAATTGCCCAAGGGTATCGTCTGCTTCTCATGAGGTGTCTTTGAAATTTGAACAGGAAAAAAAATCTCAACAATTATAGAGGGAAAATAATTTTTCATAACCAATTGATTATATTGATTATATGTGTATACTACGCTAAAATCGGGACATCGGATATAGGCACTCCAAAATTATTTCACAAGGCAAATCAAACACCTGATTTTATTGCAGTCAATGTGCCAATGATGAACGGAATGGATTGTTTGGAGAAATTTAAATAAGATGGAGTAACTGAAGAAAATAATACCATCCTTACTTACGCTATATCCAAGTATCGAAAATTACAGTGACTTATACCCTTAAACTTGGCAAGTCATATTTTATTGCCAAGCCAATAGATAGAAAACAACTTACATAACTAATAATTTTTTCAATTGAAAAGGCAAAGTAAAACATACTTTATAAATTATTATTTTCTGTGTCCATGGCTACTCCAAAAAAAGATAAGATCGAACAGCTTGCTAAATGGCAAAACTTTTCTGTAGTAGGAATCGGAGTCTCAGCAGGAGGACTTGAGGCATTCAAACAATTGCTCATAGCGATACCCGAAAATTCTGGAATGGCCTATTTGTTGGTACAGCATCATGACTCGTCACATCCCAGTTTTTTGATAGATATTTTACAACGTGCAACAAAAATCCCTGTCAAAGAGATCACGAATACTATTCATATTGCTCCTGACACTATCTTTATCATCCCTGCCAACAAAATTTTGACATCAACCAATGGGGCACTCCAACTTTCTCCACGCAAGAATAAAACCTTCAATCTGACGATTGATATATTTCTCACATCATTAGCCCATGTTTACAAAGAATTTGCTGTGGGAATCGTACTTTCTGGAATAGGCAGTGACGGCACCCTCGGATTAAAGGCTATCAAGGAACATGGAGGTATCACTTTCGCTCAGGATTCTGAAAGTTCAGAATACAATAATATGCCTCAAAATGCAATGGATGCGGGAGTAGTAGATTTTGTTTTAGCTCCCAAAAAAATTCTCGAGCAGCTATTACAAATCAACAGAGTATATAATACCGGTAATCTTTTTCAAGACAATGAGCTAGTCAAGAAAAGTGAAGAAGAAATCTTCAAGAAAATTATTTTATTGCTCCGCCATCGAACCGGAGTTGATTTTTCTTTATACAAGCAGCCGACATTTCATAGACGCATTGCTCGAAGAGTTGCGGTTAATAACAAGAATAATCTTTCAGAATATTTAGAATTTTTGAGCACCAATCATGCAGAACAAGATAATCTCTTTCAGGATGTACTCATTCCTGTTACATCATTTTTTCGCGACGAGAAAACATTTCTAACTTTAAGTGATATCCTTATTCCCGCTATCTTTAAAAATAAAGCGGCTAGTGAAGCAACTCGAGTTTGGGTAGCTGGGTGCTCCACGGGCGAAGAGGCTTATTCCATTGCCATTTGCCTCCTCGAATTTTTAGGGGAAAAATCAGCGGATACAAAAATTCAAGTCTTCGCAAGTGATATATCTGAAAAAGTACTCAAAAAAGCTCGCACAGCAATTTTTAACAACGCAAACGTGAAAAAAATTCCTGAAAAGCTGCTCAAAAAATATTTTCTAAAAACCACCAACGGCTATGAGCTGACCAAAACTGTTCGCGATTTGTGCGTATTCGCTCCTCATAACTTTTTGAAAGACCCCCCATTTGCAAAAATGGATTTAATCAGTTGCCGCAATGTGTTTATTTACATGGGTCCGCTTTTGCATGAAAAAGCCTTAAGGAGTTTTCATTATTCACTTAACGAAAAAGGATTCCTTATACTCGGGAAATCTGAAACTATTGGTGCGTACTCCAATTTGTTTTCACATTTCGTGAAGAGTGATAAAATCTATTCACGCAAGCCCGGACCGGGCCGGTTTATGCACATTGCTAAAGAGCCCAAAGAAGAATCATTTGTCACAAAGGAGAATACCTTAGTCCGACAAGAAACTTCTCTCGACGATTTTCAAATAAGTGCAGAACAATTTATGATATTGAAGTCTCCTTCAAGTGTGATCGTGAATGAGCAAATGGACATTACTCACATTCACGGTGACATCACTCCTTTTCTACATCAACCTCAGGGGAAGCCAACACACAACATTATAAAAATGGCTAGGGAAGGTTTAGCGTTTGAATTGCGCAATGCAATTCAAACAGCAAAATCAAACAAAGAATCTACTATCAAGGAAAATATCGCCCTCATATCAGATGGAGGGAACTTTTTAATTAATATAGAAGTCACTCCGCTTACTAAAACAGCAGAGCCGCACTTCTTAATCCAATTTAAAAAAATAATAGTTTCTGAATGGCAGCTAGAAAAAAACTCATCCTCGGGAGAAGCCGATTACATAAAAACTCGAAATGATGAATTAGAGAAACAACTATCGCAAACACGTAAAGATATAGAGTCTGTTACTGCGGACATGGAAAGCACCAATGAAGAACTGCAAAGTGGCAATGAAGAATTGTTAAGCAGCAACGAAGAGATGCAAAGTTTAAACATAGAGCTAGAAATATCGAGAGAAAAACTGCAATCAACCAACCAAGAACTTATCATCGTAAACCAGGAGTTAATTGAAAAGCAGGAACAACTAAATGAAACCCTATACTATGCTGAAAGCATTTTTACGACCATCCGAGAACCACTTATCATACTAGACGGAAAACTCTGTATCAAAACTGCCAACGCATCCTTCTACAAGAAATTCAATATTAAAGAACGGGAAACTGAAGGGAAATTATTTTTTGAGATTCAAAATCACCAATGGGATGATCATCACATACGCTCACTGTTAGAAAAAATTCTGCGTGAAAAAGAATGCCTCACTGACTTTGAAATAGTGCTCAAATTCCCTGTCCTCGGAGAACGCACTATGCTAATGAATGTGCGACAAATTGTGAATGAAAAAACTGCGGAGCAATTATTACTTCTTGCGATAGAAGATGTTACAGAAAGAAAAGTAGCAGATCATAAAATAAAAACATTTACCGATGAATTAGAAAAGAAAGTAATCGAAAGAACTGCTGAATTGAAATTGTCTATCGAAGATCTGAAGCAGACCAATCTCCATTTAGATCAGTTTGCACATGCAGCCAGTCATGATTTACAAGAGCCGTTGCGAAAAATTTTAACTTTTTCGATGCGCTTGCAGAATAATCACAAAGACGAATTGAGCACAGAAGTAATTTCCTATCTCCATAAAATTGAGGCCGCTTCCAACCGCATGACAGCCCTAATTAAAGATTTGCTCAATTACTCACGGCTGTTCCATCATGAAAATTCATTTTCAAAAACCGACCTCAATGATACCCTAAATAATAATTTAATTGATTTTGAATTACTCATCGAAGAAAAGAAAGCTGAAATAGTAATTGCTAAACTCCCTACGCTTGAGGCGATTCCTTTTCAAATGAGCCAGCTTTTTCACAACCTTATCAGTAATTCGCTTAAATTTTCTAAAGAAGGTGTCCCGCCTGTAATTAGCATCACTTATCGAGAATTTCCCGAAAAAGAAATTGAAAAATATGCTAAACTT
>JBLGAM010000101.1:0-11993 GCA_047612305.1 Planctomycetota bacterium
GCCTGACCATCCAAATGAACCGTACAAGCTCCACAAAGTGCCTGGCCACATCCGAACTTAGTTCCTTTCATTGAGAGTAAATCTCGTAAGACCCAAAGAAGGGGCATATCAGCTTCAGCTTGAACCGAAACTTTATTTCCATTTATTGTAATCGAGTAATCCTCCATTTGTATTCCCTAATTAGTAGCTAGGTAAGTTAAAAAAAAATGCATGAAATATTTGATAGGATAAATCAGTTTTAATTTGACAGTAGAATGCCGGGAAGTAAATTGTTAAAAAAGAAAATTCATTAGGTTTAAAAAAATAAGTGACTGAAAGCGAAACAGAAGAGAGCTTAGACATGAGGAATCTAGTTTTTTTTCAAAATTGGATTTGGATTAAATCACTTAGCCTCCTACATTTGCAAAACAAATTCGGAAAACGCTCCGAATTTTCAATCAAATTCCTCCTTAGCTCAGTTGGTTAGAGCATCTGACTGTTAATCAGAGGGTCCTAGGTTCAAGTCCTAGAGGAGGAGCTTAAAAATCAGCCACTTATGAGATTTTTCTCTAAGTGACTGTTTTATTTGCACACCATTTGCATAAAAATTGCCTCTTAGAGTAAAGTATTTGCATAAAAAAGGGCTTGCCCGGTGGAGGAAAAGCCTGAATTTCATGCTGAGAAAAACGTTAATTTAGAGATTCTTCAATTTTCGTAAGCATTTTTTCTATAATATCGGAGACTTCCGGTCTAAATTCAATTTCATCGTAGTACTTAGTCCCATAAATTCTAATTTTTGAGACCTTAGAAGTCATAAATTTCTCAATGAATTTCAGTTGTTCAGCTTGAAAGTCATCATTAGAATCTGTTTTTATTGTTTCAGGGCTTGCAAAATAATAGTAAGGTGAGATTGTACCATCACAATCAGTTTCAGATAGTTGTTGAAGGGTTAGCGTTTCTCCGTCTTCAAAAAGAACTAATAGTTTACCGTCATATTTAGAAACACAACCTAAATCGATACTTTTAATTATTGCGATTCTATAAAATTCAACTTCTTCTTTTGACTTATAGTAACTTATTCCAATCATTGTGTTTTTGCCTGCCTGAACAGAAAGTGGAATTTTCAGAACCTTTTTTCCCTTCAATACCTCTTCGAAGGGGACAACTTCAACTGATAGATTTTTAGTAAATTCATCAATTTTCTTTACCGGATCTATTAGAATATTTTGAGAATATCCGGTCAAATGGGACGCAAAAAACAATGATCCCAAAACTAATAGTTTAAATAGCTTCATAAGTTTTTTTATTTAATAGTAAATTCAAAAGGAAGGCATTAATCCAGCTTCTTCGATCATTTTGTTATTAGTTTAAGCAACAAAACCGGTCCAGTTATTTAAGCAGTTAGGAACATGCGCATATTGATGGTAATCTGTATATCCTTTGTCCATTACCAGATAAGAGCCCTCAGGTAGGTTTAGATGCTTTAGAAAAGTATGATCGTGCTTACTTCCTTCAGTTAATATGACCAGACAGGGCATCAGTTCAGCGGCGTGGATCATCACATGGGCTTTGATTCCGCCTTTGCTTCTACCATCTTTTCTTGGCCTTCCAGCTACTTTAAGAATATCTTTGAATAAGCTGATGACCGTGGAATCCACGATAAATAGCTTTTTAAGTACATCCATTTTCAGTCGGCTGTCCGGTAAAACAGATCGATATTTTTCAAAAAGTGCCAAGTAAACGTCCTTAAATACTTCACTGGGTCTGCGCATGTTACCATCCGAGATAGTGGAACGGCGGGGTGCTTTGGGCATCCCAATGTGAACAAGTCTATTCTGCCACGCTAAAGGTCCAGTAGAAAGCTCTCTAAGAGAACTGGCGCCACTAAAGGAGCAATAAAGCATCGTGACTAGGTGCTGCCAAGTATCGAAACATTTGTAATACCGATCGGACTGGTGCTTGGACTTTACTTTGAAAAGTAGCGAACGGTCAATCAAAGAAAGTATCTGAAAAAATATCGGCTGCCCGAAGAGATGTGTATTTCTAATCCGCTGTATTTATTGGTTGGGGTAAACTGAAAACACAGAAAAGGGGAAGCTTCTCAAACGAAGTTTCCCCTAAATTTTAAACCGTTTCTCGGACAGTAGTGATTTAAAATAATTAAAAAAGAATATTATAATGAAAATTTCAATGCATGATTGCGATGCATGGAGGATAGAGTTTGATAATCATAGTGATAGGGCATCTGGTTGTGACGAATCAAAAACTACAAAAGGTAAGATAGATGAGACAAGCTGTATAGTTATGATATTGATATGAAGGGCTTGCAGGATTTAATGAGCTCTAAATATCTTTTATATTTAAGTAACAAAATGAATATTATTAATGATGAAATGCATTTATTTGATCATCTTCAACAATAAATATTCAAAAGTATTATAAAAAAACTTCCCAAGTGGAGACGAGTAAATACGAAAAGTTACAGATATTTTAAGTTTATATGCCTACATGTTTTCGATTTCATTTCGATTATTTAACTATAAATAGTCTCTTAAAAGGAGAAGAAAAATGGCATCTTTCGAGGAAAAGAGAGGCCCCACAAAAAACAAACTCAGAAATGTTTCAATGCCAATAAACAAATTAAGGTTTCACCTCTCTTGCTTCATTAGGAAATGTACAATCCTTCTTTAGATTAGGTATATCTGTCCCCGTCTAAGCTTAATTTTTTCCTCGTTTTCCAGTTTTTTAAGAATACGTGAAACTACAACTCGAGTTGTTCCCAATTTATTAGCAAGTGCTTGATGAGTTAATTCAATTTCATGAGTTAATGAACTCTCGGTTTCTTTATTTAATACTTTTAATATTCGCCCTTCTATATTTTCGAAAATAATTTCATTAATTGTACCTAATAATTCATGGTATCGGTCCATAAAAATATTAAGTATAAATTGATTCCAAGAGGGATATTGGAATTGCCAATCACGTATTTTTTCTGTTGGAACCAATATTAATTCTGAGTCGCACTCTGCCCTAGCATTTACCAAACTCCTCGTATTACGTAAACTTGCAATAATTGACATCAAACAAGTCTGGTTAGGTCCCACCTGGTAGATTAAAAGCTCTCTTCCTAAATCAAGCTCTTCTTTATATATGCTAACTAGCCCTGACTTAATAAATGGGATTTTCTTCATCAAGTCACCCTCTTTAACAATAATGGTGTTTTTACTAACCTGGATCACTTCGAAATCATTCATGAATTCGAAGTAAATCTCTTTAGGAAAATTGAATGATTGAATCATTTTTTTAAACTTAGTAAGATTATTTAATCCAATGTATCAAAAGATACAGTCATATTAACACTAATACTCTTTTCTTTAAAGAAATAAAAAAATTATAATTCAATCAAAGAAAATGAAAAAACTTACTTTCTTACTTGCATTAGCTTTTATAACTAATTCTGCATTTTCACAATATTGCACATTTTATGAATTTGAGGCAAAAGACCCAGAGATGGTTGTAAGTACTCTTAATAAAATGATGAGTACAGAATGGGCAAAAAACCTTGAAGGTTCTAAGTCATTATACCAATATGAATTTAATGGCGCTAATACTGATACCCACGTGATGCAGTTCTGCTTCCCAGACGAAGCTTCGATTCAAAAATTTATGATGTCTTTTGGAAGCTCACCTATTGCTCAATTGCTAGGCGAAAAATTAGACACACATATTAATAAAGGTTCTTCATGGTTAGGTACGCCTGCTTGGTTCCAGAATGACTGGTCTAAAGACCAAGTATTTATGATGTGGGAAATGGAAGTATCTAACAGTGAGGCTTATGCAAACGCCTTTATTCCTTTTGCTAAAAACATGATGGTAAAAATGAATAATAGCAATTCTATGGGCTTAGGTTATCCAATCTTAGGCAAAGATAGTTTTTCTCATTTTGTATGGGCTGGAGCACCAGACGTTGAAACAGCTTTAAAAAGAACTAAGCAAATGTATGGAGATCCCGAATTCACTAAATTCAATAAGGAAGTTGCTGGAATAAGAAAAATAGTTAATACGAAATTAATGATTAAGGTAATGGATTTTTAGAATTATAGCAACCTCTTGTAAATACTTATTACTTGAACTTCCAAACATTAAAAATCTTTAAAAATGAAAAATTTATTAGTACTCTCTTTACTATTTGTTTCAACAATAACATTAGGACAGAATATTGTTCATATACAATATAGATATGTTGCTATCGAAAATGTAGCTGAATTTGAAGCTTTAGAAACAGAACATTGGTCTAAAATCAAGAAAAATGCCATTGAAAATGGAAATATGTTAGTATCTGCATTTTTTAGGCTTTATGGTCGTGTAGATGATGAAACAATACCAACTCACGCTTTTGTTCAAGTGTATAAAAGTTTTGAGCAATATGAAGATCAAATGAAAATATGGAATAATGCTGAGCAAATCTTAGGGTTTGACCCAGCACTTGCTTCAACTAATGATATTTCTAAAACACTTTATAACGACACATATAAAGTAGTTTCTGAGCTTCCAACTGGGGAATTTAAATTTGCAGTTTGGAATTTGGCAAAACCAAAAGACTTTAATGGATTTGTTAATGAAAATTTAAGCTTATGGATGCCATATATTAAAAATAATTTAGGAAAAGATGGAGCCCGAACAGGCTGGGGAATTTTAGCAAGAGTACATCCAAAGGGTATATATGAGTCAAGTATTCTTACTTATGACCACTATAAAGATTTGTCAAGTGCTCTAAGGTCTTTATCCCCTATGGATTATGTCTCAAATAAAGAACTTGAAGAAATTATATCAAAATCTAAAATGAGCACTTATGCTCCAGATGGTTTTAAATACACAAATATTTGGGAATTAATTGAATTGATACGTAAGGCTCAATAAAATTAAATAGTGTATTTCAAACTAATAAAATAAATCTAAATTCATTAACTAATAAAAAAATGAAAAAGTATTTAATTATTGCATTAACAATGTCAGCTTTTATTTCTTGTAATACAAAAGTGACTAAAATTGATATGTCATTATTTGAAGAGAATAAAGAAATTGCACAAAAATATCTTGCTTCATACGAATCTCCACAAGATTATGCCCTTTTCATGTCTATGACTGATGAAAATATTGAACACCAATCTCCAATGTATGGAATAGGAATAGTTGGTTATGAAAAAGTTTTAGAGCAAGGGGATTTCTACATGTCTAATTTTTCAAATGTAACTTTTGAGAATGCAAGATGGCTGCCAGGAGTTAATGAAGAAACTCTTCAGGCTGATGGTAGCGTAAGAGTATATGGAACTTGGAAGGGGGTTAGTAATGCTTCAGGTAAAAACTTTTCGATCGATAGCTATCACTACTTTTTAATTAAAGACGGAAAGATAGCCCAATCTGGTGACTTCATGGATGCTACAGGAATGATTATGGCTCTACAACAAGATTCTGAAGAAGAAGGTCAACAGTAGTACTTTTAAAAAAACATTACCTTGACCTAAAGGTTTAAACAGCTGTTTAAATATCAGTATTAAAGGTTCGTGTATTTGGTAAGAAATGATAAAATCTCACGCAGAAACAACAAAACCGGTCCAGTTATTTAAGAAGTTAGGAACACATTTAGCTCATGGTGACCTAGTTTTTGGATGCTAGGTTCTTTTTAATTGGGAAAATTCATGGACTTATTAACTAAAAAAACTAAGCTCTAATCAAATCAATGATATTTCCGGCCTAAGAGAAGAGATAAGTAAGACCTTAATTCGCGGGAATTAAGGCTTTTTTGATTTGGATACTAAGGTCAACTTGAAAAAAATAGGCTAAATTTCAGAATCTATAAAAGCCTCATACTTTGAAATATTATATTTTACTTCTATTCCTCATTTTACCACTTTTCCTCCGAGCCCAGACCATCTGCACGCTTGAAAGCAGGCAAAAACTGGAAGAAATGCTTACCCAACTTTCACAAGAGGATCTTAGCTCAAAGTCTCCAAATGAGCTAGTAATAACAATTGGAAAAAAATTCTTAAAGACTCCTTATGTAGAAAAAACCCTGGAAATCTCTGGCGAAGAAAAGCTTGTGATCAATTTAACAGAATTGGATTGCACAACTTATTTGGAAACTGTAGTGACACTAGTCAGGCTAGCAGCTCAAGGTGAGTTTACCTTTGGGGCTTTTGAAAAAGAACTTGAAAATCTCCGCTATCGAAACAGTAAAAACCAAGGTTACCCTTCAAGACTTCATTATTTCTCTGACTGGATTTACGTAAATCAGAAAAAGGGGATTCTCAAAGATATCACCAAAGAAATTGAAGGAGAACCCTACGAAAATAAGCCAACTTTTATGGCTAAAAACCCCCAATATTATCCCCAATTGAGCAACAGGGAGAATCTGGAACAAATCCAAAATACCGAAGCTGCTATCGCAATCAGAGATTATTTTTATATTCCTAAGGATCAAATTCAATTTCTTGAAAAAAACATTCAATCAGGAGATCTGATCTCCATTACTAGCTCCATGACTAATCTTGATATCGTCCATACAGGATTTGCAATTGCGAAAAATGGAAGAATTCACTTACTACACGCTAGCTCAAAAAATGGAGAAGTTGAAATTTCTTCCTTGCCTTTAAGTGATTATCTGAAAGAAAATAAATCCCAATCCGGAATAATTGTTTCCAGACTAACGCACTCCTAATTCATCTATTTGATTAACGAAATTGCATTTCGAGTTACCCAACGCAACTTTCTGCAGGTTCTTAGGATTCAAAAAAATACACATACGAGTTGATTTATGTGAAGTGATTTTCACTAATCTGAAATGGAAATAATAAAACTTGAACGAAAGAAACATTTCAAGAAATTAGCAAAATAGACTTAGTTATTTCAATCTTTTTCTGCCAGGAAATTGGATAGTGGAAGGCCCGCAAAAACGAATAATGCTGTGTCCATTTTTAACGATAATTGTTTCGTGTTCTAGGATAGAAATTCTTTATTTTCCCTTTTTTTGAACTTTTTACCGCCTCAGGGGCATTTTATCCATATACCTTTAGGAAATAATTTTTCAAAAAAATAATTTGAAGTTAAAAAAACACGTGAGTAGAATTCTGATTTTAGTGAGTTTTTTGATGGCTATCCACTTGGTTGCTTGTACTTACCTAAGTGGAATGCTAGTGGTTTCAGAGGAACTTGTAGAGAATAGTCCTATTCAGGAGATTTTGGAAAATCACGAGGATAATAAAAGCGTTTATATGCTTTCTAACTTTCATTTTCAATCCCCAATATTTGAGTATCCGGTGACTTTATATTTTCGAAAGAACTCAGGCAATTTTTCCAGTTACGAGCAGGATATTCTGCTTCACCCTCCTGACTTTTTTCAGTTTTCTTTTTAATTATTGGTCTCAGGCACCTCCTAAGTTAAAATTCCCATTTAAAAGTTAAATGTATGTCATCCTTATTTAAGCATGTAGGCAAAGATTTGTCGGCTAGTATTGTTGTGTTTTTTGTAGCCTTGCCGCTATGTTTGGGGATTGCTCTAGCGAGCGGCGCTCCTTTGTTTTCAGGGGTAATAGCAGGAATTATTGGAGGTGTAGTCGTGGGAGCTATTAGCGGATCTTCTATAGGAGTCAGTGGTCCTGCCGCTGGTTTGGCAGTCATTGTGTTTACCGCAATCGGTACGCTCGGGAGTTTTGAAAACTTCCTCATGGCGGTGATTCTTGCAGGAGTTATTCAAATTGTATTTGGAATTTTGAAAGCCGGAGTGATTGGTTATTATTTCCCGAGTGCGGTGATCAAAGGCATGTTGGCTGCTATCGGTATTATAATTGTTTTAAAGCAGATTCCACATGCATTTGGTTATGACTCGGATTTTGAAGGTGACGAAAGTTTCTTTCAGCCGGATGGTGAAAATACAATCACTGCCCTTTCATCCATGCTAGAATCTATTTCCCCGGGAGCTATTACACTTTCTTTATTTTCTTTGACAATCCTGATCCTTTGGGATAAAGTGCTAGTAAATAAGCATCGGATATTCAAACTCTTCCCAGGCCCTTTGGTAGCTGTGATCCTCGGATTGATCTTTCAAAGCGTGATTCCTACTGATTCGTTTCTTTACATTCAGACTTCCCATTTAGTCAATGTGCCGATTCCAGAAAATGTGAATATGTTTATTGGGCAGTTTACACTTCCAAATTTCGGTGCAATTGCTGATTATAATGTTTGGACTGTGGCCTTCACCTTAGCTGTAGTGGCCAGTCTGGAAACCTTGCTCTCAGTGGATGCGGCAGACAAAATCGATCCTGATAAACGTGTAACACCAACCAATAGAGAGCTGTTTGCTCAGGGAACCGGTAACATCCTCTCAGGATTAATTGGAGGAATCCCGGTTACTCAGGTGATTGTCCGTTCCTCCGCCAATGTTCAGTCTGGTGGAAAAACCAAGTTATCCGCAATTTTCCATGGGTTCTTGCTCCTGTTGGCGGTCATCTTCATTCCAACTTTATTGAATAAAATCCCATTGGCTGTCTTAGCGGCAATTTTGTTGATGGTAGGCTATAAGCTGGCCAATCCGGCTCTCTTCAAATCCATGTTCAGTTTGGGTAAGTCCCAATTCTTACCTTTTATAGTCACTGTTTTCGGCGTCGTATTTACCAATATACTGGTGGGAATTATGATGGGAATGTCTGTTTCCGTGGTGATAATTTTAATTGAGAACTATAAGAATTCGCATTTTCTCAACATTATAAAGGATGAGAATTTGGACAATCATGTTCATATGACTCTCGCGGAAGAATTATCTTTCCTCAATAAGGGAGCGATTTTACGAGAACTTAGCAGTCTCCCGGATGGAACCTACCTCGTTCTGGATGTTCGAAAAACGATTCGGTTGAATTATGATATCATCGAAATATTGGAGGATTTTGCTTCTAAAGCCAAAGAGCGAAATATCAAAGTGAAATTAATTTCTGAAAGGGGTCAGGTTGAAAATCCGGAAAACTACAGAGCTATTTTTGGATGGGAAGTACCGGTCACTTCACATTAAATTCTAGCTTATATGAAAAAGAATTTCTACAATAAACTGATTGAAAATAACAAACTATGAGTTTCTACTAAACTGGAAATCGATACTTCTTATTTTGAGAAACTGTTCAATGGACAACAACCTCCTTTGCTGTGGATTGGGTGTGCAGCCAGCCATGTTCCTGCGAATGAAATAATTGGAGCAGATCCCGGATAGGTTTTCGTACATCGCAATATTGCCAACACAGTAATTCATTCCAATATCAGCATGTAGCGTGCTGAATTACAGAGTGAATGTACTTAAAGGTAAAGCACATCATTGTCTGCGGGCAAGATGGCTGTGGAGGTACCGGTTCCCACGATGGGTTCAGGTTCTTGTAATCGAACAAGTATATGACCTTGCCAAAACTATTATTGTTCAAAATGCATGGAAATCAAATCAGCCTGTTTCCATTCATGGTTGGGGGTACGGTGTGGCCTCAGGATTCATTAAAGATCTTGATGTGACCATTGAATCCAACGAAATTCTGGATGAAGTATATTAGTCGTCAGATTGACTGGGCAGCAATTTCAGAACATTTCAATAATCGATTTCTCAAAAATTTTAAAAATAATGTAAATAAAACTTGACTTTTGTAAAGTCTTATTTACATTTGTCAAATAAACTTTACAAAAAAGCTATGGAAACAATGAAAATTGAACGAAACAAAAGAGTAAAAAAATTAGCCATTTGGACCTGGTCCTGGGTTGCTACCATGGCGATCTCCACTTTCGGACCTGAATTTATCTGGGACCACCATCCCTTCCTGACCACCTTTGCCATCATTGTCAATCTTGCAAACGGCATCTTGATGATTCTGGCTAACCGAGATCTATTCAATCATTTCGATGAACTAGAGCGTAAAATTCATTTGGAGAGCATGGCAATTTCACTTGGTCTGGCTGTAGTCGTGGGCCTTACATTCTCAATTCTTGACCAGCAGGACCTCATCCCATTCAAGGCCGACATAGGCTTTCTAGTCATGTTTATCGGAATCACCTACCTGACTTCAGTCTACATCAATACCCATCGCTACAAATGAAAAATCGCCTTAGAGATTTACGCACGGGAAAAGGGATGACACAAGAAGATTTGGCAGAAATCATTGGTGTATCTCGTCAGACGATCAATGCCATCGAAAAGGAAAAGTTTGATCCGAGTTTGCCTACTGCATTTCGATTGGCTAAACTATTTGGGATGAATATTGAGGAGATTTTTAGCTATGAGCAGGCATAAGGGATTTGAACACCAATAAACTGGTCTTGCAGTGCCTGCATTAAAATCAGCCAATTATTATAATCCATAATGGATTTTAGCCTGAGAGGAAGCAAATCATGAGAAATTGTGGAAACCAATTTTGATAAAATTTAGCGAAGTGCAACGAGAAGAATTTAAGTTTTATCCATAGGATAATTAAGAATAGGCAAAGCTTCCAAAAAGCTCAATTCAATCCGAGCAAATAAGCCAAGACATCCGCCAAATCCTGAGCTGTCATACCTAAACCAGCAGGATCAGGCATAATGGATTTGATTTCCTGTTTCTTAGTTTCAATCTCAGCTTGTGCGAGGGTGTGCCGCTTCCCGGTGAGGTCTTTGAGCAGTAGGTTTTGAGCCGTTTCACCCTGAACAAATCCGTAGTAGGATTCTCCTGATTTCATCTTGACCAGCCACGGCTCGTACCCAAAGACTATTCCACCATTTGGATTAGCAATTGCGTCAAGCAATGTTGCCCTGTCATACTTGGTGCGAATCTGAGTCAAGTCTGGACCTATATTATTCCCTATTCCATTTACTTGATGACATGTAGTGCAATAGTTTGTGAAAGCAGTTTTGCCTTTTATTTTATCCCCTTGCAATTTTAGCACATGATCTGGAGCATAGTTTTCATCGCTGCTTTTGCTACCAAAATAATTACCTGCCTGAACTCTGACACCGAGATCTGGATTGGAAAAGATCAACTCCTCCACCGTTTCCATTAAATCTTCAGGAAGTGCATTTGTTGTGATCATTTCCATTAAAATCTGACCTCCAATGGGATCTTTTGCCATGGCCCGAGCTTGATTTTTGCGATCATTTAATGCCATTTTTTCCTCAAGTAGAAAGACCTTCTTTACTTTCATAGCAGCCAGCTGCTTGATTTTAGCAGGATCAACACCTATTTTATCCCAATCTAAAAATGCCTGCCAGTCATTGCCTTGCCGAAAAGAAACCCAAAACATAGCCTTCTCTGAGAGTTGAGGATTGGTATTTTTGGTTAAGGCAAACATTGCCTCAGCTGCACTTTTATCAGGGATAAATGCCAGCGAGGTCAACAGGTAATTCTGCTTTTTTTCTTCGAGTTGATCGTTTTCCAATCGTTTTAATAAATCTGGGACAGAATTTTCACTCGGAATTCTCCAAGTTAAAACTTCCATTTCTTTAGACCATGCGCCAGATTCTGCTTGGGGATATCTAGTTTTTGCGACTGCCAAGGCCTGGTCTTCATTTCCCTCAGCCAACTTTCCCAGCACCTCCAAATAGTAAGGATCATCGACGTCAAAATTTTCCAAAAGTGATTCAAAAAAGGCTTTCCGGATTTCCCAAGGCATTTCGATTGCTACAGTTGAATATTCCCTTCTCAAGAAAGCGGAAGTTTCGTCAAGGAGTTGATCGGCATTCACCGGTTCTAACTCACCGGCTGCTTTCATAGCTCTATAGGCTATGATTCGAGTTTCTTCACTTTTACTTTGCAGTAATTGCTTGGTTTTCTCCAAGCCCATTTCTCCCAGTTGTGCCAAAAGGAAAATAGCTCTTGCCTGAACAAATGGGTTATCGTCTTTCAAAAGAGATTCGATCATTGGAATCGCTGCTTCTCCTTTTTTTCGTATCAATTCAAAAGCGTGAAATCGGACATTCACAGCAGGGTTTTTGATGATTTCTATCAATCCAGCATCAGT
>JBLGAM010000102.1:0-11982 GCA_047612305.1 Planctomycetota bacterium
GCAAAAGGAGGGAAAGTAATTCCTATAGCTTGTGATGTGCGAGACATTGATCAAGTGGAGGCGATGTGGAAAGAAGCAAAAGCTGCACTTGGAGAAATCCACGTGGTGTTGAATAATGCTGCTGGAAATTTCATCAGCCCAACAGAGCGCCTTTCAACAAATGCATTTAACACTGTCTTGGATATTGTACTTAAAGGTACTTCCCAAGTGACTTTAACAGCGGGTAAAGATTGGATCAATTCTAAGCAGCCTGGTACATTTTTGAATATTGTAACTACTTATGCTTGGACAGGTTCGGGATATGTAGTGCCATCAGCAGCAGCAAAAGCTGGCGTTTTAGCCATGACAAGATCACTTGCAGTTGAGTGGGCTAAGTATGGTATTCGTTCCAATGCGATTGCTCCAGGGCCTTTCCCAACTGAAGGAGCTTGGAGTAGATTGTTGCCAGGTGATCTGTTGAAGAAATTTGATCCAGCAAAAAAAGTACCCGTAGGTAGAGTAGGTGAGCATCAGGAGCTGGCGAATATTGCGGCGTACTTGGTGTCTGATTACTCTTCTTATGTAAATGGGGAAGTGGTTACGATCGATGGTGGAGAATGGCTCAAAGGAGCGGGAGAGTTCAATAATCTAGATGCAATACCTCAAGAAATGTGGGATATGATGGAGGCTTCCAGAGGAAAAAAGCAATGAGCCCCGGGCTGATTTGGGGCTATCTAAAATCTAAATGGAAAATCAGGAATTTATAAAAGGAGCGTGGCTCCTTTTTTTTTGAAAATATATTTATCTAATTTGGACAAGAGAGTGGTTTTTGTAACTCAAAACGCGATAAAAATCAAGTTCTTGTTCTATCTCTCTTGAGAAACTTTATCTCTAAAGATCTATTATTTGTAACAGCTTCTATAACGCTCTTTTTAGTGATTAATCAAGTCGATTCATCTTTGATTAGATCTATTAATTTCTCTTATTTATAGCCTTTAGTTTCAGGTCCTAGTATGTCCAAGATACTTGAAATATTTGCTACTCGAGCTCGAAGCGAATGGGATTGTTTAAATGCTAATATCTTCAAAAAAAAGTTAGTGCTCTTTCATCTTAATCTCTTGCTTTTTTTTCGAAATATCTACGAGGTAACCGAGCATCTTCAAAGGAATTCCTTCTTTTGAACATCTGGTTGTTTTTCCAGATCCATAAACCTAAATCATTTGGTTGTTCTTGAATTAAACTCTGAACTCCTTTCGGAAAGGAAGGTTTCCAGATGTATTGAAATATTGATTGAGATCACGGAGTCTTCCTGGAAGATCTTCTGTGTGAATATGCTTTTGCAAAATGATTTTATCCCCTTTTTCAAGGTCTTGCTCCGAATAGCCTAGCATTTGCCCAAGCCCTAGACCCAGGTTATCAGTTTTGGTGTTAAGATCATATTCCCAAAAGTCGATGAGTTTATCATCTAAGAGACTATCTAAAAGTTCTTTTTCACCCAATTTTTGATCAAAAAATTTCTCATACCGATATTTAAAGGTTTGGGGTTAGGGAGTAGATCACCCATTCCCAAACAAGTTCTTAAGTCCTCATTGGTAAAGAAAAATTTCCATTTGGTAGGAACTGTATCCAAATCAGTCTGACTAATTTTTAAGATTAACTACAAAAAACTGATAGGAGTTTTTCCATGCCTTTATTCGCGGTGTCCCATATTTCGCCAAATCTGAGGATAAAAAGCAATCAGCGGAGTATATTGGTTTATCATTTCGATCAAAAAGTGTTGGGATTGATCCTATAGCTGAGCGGGAGGAAAGGACTTTGCCTGACTTTTCAATCCTCGCGTGTAGAGAATAATCTGACGCGACTGAAAATTATCTTAAAGCATCAATAGTTTCTCCCCTAATAGTAGTGCGACTGTATTTAGTTGACATTATTTGTAAAAAATTAAAAGAATTAAATTTTAATTAATATTTACCGGCGTTCGACAAAAATTTCGTCTTTGGAAATTAAGCAGCTTAGAAATGAGTATATGGAAATTTCCATGTACCTGCCTAGGTGATGTACCCCTGATGGTTTAAAAGGAGGGTAGTTTTCAGAAAGGTATTGAAATATTTATTTTGAGCAAACTGAAGCATGTTTCCCCATCGTTTTAGCTTTTCTTAGACGCCACTAATCAAGCTACATAAAAATATATTTAAAATGAATTACGACAAAATGAATTTGAACAGAAGTGTTTTTGGTTCGCAGGAAAATAGAGGTAATATACTTTCAACAGAGGAAGCCAAAAGGCTACTTGATGATTGGGTCAAGAATCCCAAACTAGTAGTCCATATGAAGCAGGTAGGGCATTTAATGCGAATGTTTGCAATGGAAAGCGGGTATTTAGAGTCGGATCAGCATAGATGGTATTTGGCAGGATTACTCCACGATGCAGATTGGGAGAGGTGGCCGGATACGCATTGCAGAAAAATTATAGAAGAGTTAGAATCAAGAAATATCGATCCTGAGATCATCCATGCAATCGCTTCTCATGGTCCAAAGTATTTTGGTGTAGAGCCAGAAACTGAAATGGATAAAATGCTCTATGCATTTGATGAGCTTAGTGGATTGACACATGCTTATTCCTTAATGCGACCTGAGGGGTATAAAGGAATGGAAGTCAAAGGCGTCATAAAAAGATTGAAGGATAAGACCTTTGCAGCCCAAGTAAGTCGAGAAGATATCGCGGACGCCTGTGAAAGGGCCGGGATTCAACTTGATGAATTAATCAGATTTGTAATCAATCATCAAATTGATGCTGCTTCGTTTGATTGAATTGGTGCATACAAAAGCAATTGATTAATTTTATTCTCAACTCATTTTAAAAATAACCAACAGTTTTTTGGTGAAGAGAATTTGGTTTGTGCTTTCCTTGCTTTTAATAGTTACTACAATCAATTCGTAGGAGTATCAAAAAGACACTATTGCAATCCGAATTTTGGATAAAATGAGTAGCGTTTTTGGTGATTTGAAATCGGTAGGTTTCCAAAGATGTTGCTTTTGCCAATAATTTTTTCATTAGAGAGTTTACATCTTGTCAGGTCAAAATTGCTGGCCCAACAAGTTTGGTGTAAAGATTCATGGGGAGAAATATGAGGATAAACATGAGGATAAATACAGTTATGATGGATCCTAAGTTTCCTATTCCTCTTTAACTAATGACATTTTTACTGTTGCAGATGCACCAAATAATTTTTTTGAGACAATTGATTGGTTGTATGATGAATTTGGAGTAGAAGTGACTTCTGCGGATGTTACCCATCGTTCTCAAAGGATATCGAAGCAGGAATGGATTAAATTCAATACGTAGGAGAAACCTCAATCAATGGACAGCGAGTTTTCCATGTTGGATGCTCTAATGAATCGGTAACAATTCAGCTTTGGATTTCAAATGATATTTATTTTTTACCAGTAAAAACATGAATCACTTATTTAGAGGAGCCTTATTCTCATTAGCATGAGGTAGACTTTTTTGAATGGGAATTTAATCAGGAGGCTCCAAATTCCATTTTTGAATTTTCTCCACCTCCCAGAGCGAGACAAATAACTTGGCTTAATCAGAAGTAGAATTTAAAAAAAAAGAGCTGTGAAGCTTTCACAAATAAAATTGACAGGGGCTTTTTTTGGTGTATTAGCTTTGTTGATTTTCTCCGAAATGGCCGAAGCTTAGCGAATGAGAGCTGCCGCAGGAGGAAGTGGTGGCGAAAGACCAGCAACTTCTTGACCTACTCCTTCACGCTCTAGTACAGCCAGCAGGTCGATTACTAATAGACCTGCTACAATTTCTAAACCTACAACCAGTGCTACCAATTTTAGCTCGAAACCAACAATTAATGGTGGCCCCAGCAGAGTAACCCAGAAAACTACTAACAATAGTAAAGTGTCTTCTATAAAGGATAATAATGTTGGTAATACAACCAATAATTGAGTAGGTAATAGTAACATCAACTCTGGAAATAAGAATATAAGAAATAACAATAAGGTCAACATTGATAACAGTAGAAATGTCAATGTGCATGTGAGAAGCACAAATAATCGATCTTATCGCCCACCTTATAGGCCCTATCCGCGACCGTCATATTTCTATGGTGCGTTTGGCTTCTCCTGTTTCAGACCGTATTACTATCATCCATACCAACCGTTTTATGGGGCCCCAATATAGCATCCGTGGGGATTTTTTGTTGCAACCCTAGCTATTACGGCTATTAATGTTTCTGTTGAAAATCAGCAATATCAATACGATCAAGATGTATTTTGTATTGAGAATGGAGATGGCTATGTGGTAGTCAAAACTCCTCAGGGCGCTACTATCAAAGTAATACCTAGTGATGCAAAATAAGTAGAAGTAAGTCCAACGGTAAACAACTATTACTATGGGAATACTTATTATGAGAAGTCAGATGGAGGATATACAGTAGTTCCGCCTCAGGCAGGAGCAATAGTTGATGCTTTGCCAGAAGGAGGAGGAGAAATAAAAGTAGGTGATCAGACTTATATTAAAATTGGTGACACCTACTATTTACCGGTACAGGTTGATGGAAAAGATATGTGTGAAATCGCACAGGTAGATCCAAAAATAATTTGATTTATATTTAGAAATAAAAAAGGCCTCAATTGAGGCCTTTTTGCTATTCATCACCAGTTTCTACTTCTGAAATTGGTCTAAAATTCCCGGGAGGCAACTGCTCTGCTATTTCATCTTTTTCAAATGGGAAGACTTCCACAATGGCACTTTCGACAATATCAGGAATTCTAAAACTCACTAGCATATTACTTAGGCTTTCTTGGATTCGGTCGTAGGCATTTTTCACATCCTCAGCAGTGACGATCATGTATTGGGTTACCTTTTTCTCTTTCCCACTGTCTGCATCTGCTACCAAGTAACTGATCTTACACTTGTACCATATATCAGAATTCTCATAGAAAAACACGTCTACGATATTGCTTTTGGAAATGCCCGTAACCTGAAAATCTCCTCTGATTTGACTAGCTAGTCGATCGTAAAGAATTGCTTCAGCTTCAGTGAATGAAACTGCATCTACCAAGTATTGCTCTGAAATATTTTTCAGTAGCCCCTCTTCATTTTCCTTTGCGTATTTTACTTTGCACAAAAACCAAGTTCTCATATTCTTCTATTTAGCGTCGTGAAGGTAAAATTTTCTGAGAGAAGGACAAGAGGAATTCTAGACAAAGAATAAGATAGGCTAAGTAACTAATCGTTAATGTGCTGTAAATCAGCCCAAATTTCATGTCAAGTAATTTATTTTAGTGTATGAAAATGAAGGTTTTGAAATGATTGCGGCGGTATCCTAGAAAAACAGTAAATTATCCAAAAAATTAATTCATGTGGGATAAAATCTGGTTCAGTTTCCCTATTCAACTGTTCCTACTTCACCTTCGAAAAAATCTCCTATTACTCCTAATTTGGATGGTATTATTGGTGATCATTCTGGAAGGAATAGGAGTCATGCTTGGGATTCCCTTTTTATTTTTAGACCCTGAATACCTTAATCAGGTTTCATGGATTAGTTTTTTCTTAATGGGAATTGGCTTTGCGATGTTTACAATGGGTTTTCACATGTCCACCTATATCATGGATGGGGGTAAATTCCCCTTCTTAGCAGTAATAAGTAAACCCTTCATCCATTATTGCCTCAATAACTCAATCATCCCGCTTGTCTTTTATTTGATTTATATCTACAGGTTTATCAGTTTTCAACTTGAAAATGACCTTCCAAATGACTGGGAAGTTTTAAATTACTTTCTTGGTTTTTCGGCTGGTAGCATTATTTCGTTTTCAGTGATTTTCGGTTATTTTTCCTTGACCAACAAGGACTTTTTTATTCTTTTTGCGGGAAATTTAGATAGGAGACTCCGTAAAGTAAGATTGACAAGAGCGAATGTGATTAGCCAGCACAAGGAGCTTAAAAACCAAAACACCAAAATACTTTATTTTGTCAATTTGAGATTGGGAATGGAAAAAGTCAGGCCAGATATTTCCAGGTTTGAAAGCGCAAAACTACTTCGAGTCTTTGATCAAAATCATCTTAATCTTTTTCTGATCCAGGTATTCTTAATCTTGGTGATTCTCTTTTTGGGATTCTTTAAAGAATATCCTGTTCTTCAACTTCCAGCAGCAATGAGTGTTACGTTACTTTTGGCAATTCTAGTGATGATTGCTGGTGCGGTTAGTTTTTGGTTGAGAAGGTGGGCTACGATTGCTGTCGTCGTTTTTGTCTTTTTAATCAATTATTTCTCTAATTTCAATTTTCTAAATCGTCCTCATGAAGCTTTTGGGATGGATTATGAAGTTCCTCCTGTGGCATATACCCTTTCTCATCTCGAATCTTTGCTTCATAAGGATACGGTAGCCAAAGACAAGAGTCAAATTCTTCAAATTCTGGAAAATTGGAAGGCCAAATTCCCTAACGAGGCCAAACCAAAATTGGTAATCATGGCCTCTAGTGGTGGCGGTCAGCGGGCTGCCTTGTGGACTGTGAAGGTCATGCAAAGTATCTATGAAATAAATTCAGGAGAAATATTGAAGCATACCGAACTCCTGACTGGAGCTTCAGGTGGAGTATTAGGGGCAGCTTTTTTTCGAGAAATTTACCTTCGATCCTTGAAAGATCCATCAGTTAATCCCCTAGACGGAAAATATTTAAATCAAATCTCTGCTGATAACCTCAATCCTATTATTTTTAGCCTTTTAGTCAATGACCTATTTATCCGAAATCAACATTATGAATATGGCGGTCGATTCTACCTAAAAGATCGTGGTTATGCTTTCGAAAATCAACTTAATATAAATACTGAAGGGATTTTAGATAAGCCACTTAGTGCCTATCTGATGCCTGAATCGAAAGGTGAAATCCCATTGCTTCCAGTGACAGCTTTAATCACTAACGACGGGAGGAAACTGGTCATCTCTCCACACTCCATGTCATTTTTTGGGACTTCAGTCTTAGGGAAAACTGGTGTCTCGGAGAAAAAACAAACAGTGGATTTTCTTCGATTTTTTGCTGCCCATGATGCTGAAAATCTTCGATTTTTGTCGGCTTTGCGTATGAGTTCGACTTTTCCTTTTATTACCCCAAACATCCAGCTGCCTTCCGAACCCATTATGGAGACAATGGATACGGGACTTTCGGATAATTTCGGGATTCAGGATGGCCTAAGATTTTTATATGTTTTCCAAAAATGGATTTTAGAAAACACTTCTGGTGTCGTCATGATTACAATTCGCGATTCTGAAAAGTCAGTTGAAATCCAACCTACTTTACCCCCAAAAATTTTTCAACGAATTTTTACTCCATTTAAGAATATTTATGCCAATTGGGATAATGTCCAAACGATACAGAATGAGGTGCTATTCAATTACATGTCTGAATCAATGCCTTTTTCCTTAGAAAAGGTGGAATTTGAATACGCTCCTGAAAAAGTGCAGGTAGAAGAATTGACAGAAAGCCAGCAAAATATGCAGCGTGCTTCTCTAAATTGGCGCTTGACGGCAAGAGAAAAGAAGTCTATTTTGAGCAGTATGGCTACTGCTTCGAATCGAATGGCAATTGCAAGGTTGAAAGTGCTTTTTGGAACCAATGTCCTCAAAGATTCTATTCCGCAGTAATCAATATGATAATCCCCACTTCTTATAGATGAAATGCATCAACCAAGCAGGGCCAATCATTAAGAATTGGATATCTTTCAAAAAAGAAGGCTTTTTCCCTTCAATTTTATGACCGTAAAATTGAATAATCCAAGCAAAGATAAAGACTCCCAAGCTAATCACCCATAGATAGCCCGAAAAAGTCAAGTCTAGAAAATTCGCCAATGCAAGACAAAGGGCAGAAAAGAATAGCATTCCTAGAGTCAATGGACCGGAAAGTGATACATAATAAATTAAAACAAAAACCAGCACTACGGTTGCCCAATTCGCGAAATTTCCCAGAAATGGCAATAATTCTGGGAGGGCCCAAACAGGAATACTGAATACCAAGCCGACTACACTAAAAAAAATTGCAGGGACACAAAACCAGTGAATCAGCTTATTAGTGGCATTTTGATGACTTTGTCCATATTCATTGAGGAGGTTATCTATTTTTCTCATGGCATTTTGGGATTATATCAATTAGATTTATGAAAATACTAAAACTAGTCTTAAATCTATTTAATTGAGATGGAATGTTAAGTTATTGGGAAACAAAACACTTTTTTGATTACGATCTCGTCGTGGTGGGTTCGGGCTTTGTGGGTCTATCTACTGCGATTCATTTTAAGAAGAAGAATCCTAAAGCAAGTGTGCTTGTGCTCGAACGAGGCATATTTCCGGCGGGAGCAAGCACGAAAAATGCAGGTTTCGCTTGCTTCGGAAGTTTGACAGAGATTTTGGATGATTTCTGGCAGATGACTCAGGAAGAAGTTGTCAAGCTTGTCGAGCGAAGATATCAAGGCATAAGTGCGATTAGGAACAAATTTGGAGATAAAGCTTTAGGATACCGTCATTCCTATGGATATGAATTGTTGGATAATGAGCAAACTTCGGCTTTGGATCAAATGTCCGATATCAACAAATTGTTGAAACCGATTTTTAAGAAAGATGTATTCTCTCATGTTAAAAAAAAGGAAAGGTTCGGCTTTTCTGATTCTATTCAATCAGTAGTAAAAAATGGGTTTGAGGGAGAATTAGATCCTGGGAAATATATGAATGAACTTTGGGGACTAACCCAAAAGTCGGGTATCCGGATTTTGACAGGCGTATCAGTAGTGGAAATCAATAAAGATGATGGGATCGTAATAGCTGAGGATGCGGCAGGGGAAGGAGTGTTTGAGTTTAAAGCTAATCAAGTGGCAATTTGCACCAATGCCTTTACTCAAAAACTATGGAAAGAATCTGAAATCGAGCCTGGACGTGGTTTGATCTTATTGAGTGAACCGCTTGATTTTAAAATTCCTTGGAAAGGGAGTTTTCATTTAGACAAAGGTTACGTGTATTTTAGAGAACTGGATGGGAGACTCCTATTGGGAGGTGCAAGAAATATGGATAAGGGCGAAGAGAATAGTACTAATTTCTCAGTCAACCCAAAGATCAAATTCCACTTACAGCAATTGGTAAAAAATGTTATTTTCCCTGGGAAGGAGTTCAAATGGGAAACCGAGTGGACTGGAATTATGGCATTTGGGAATAAGAAATCACCTTTAATACAACAAGTAGGTAAAAAAGCAGCGGCAGCTGTTAGACTTGGAGGTATGGGAGTCGCTATAGGTTGGCAGGTAGGTAAGGAGTTGGCTTCACTTTTATCCTCGGACTAATTGGTAATTTTTGTTTAGATTCAACGATTAAAATCACCCAAATACGATTAATGCAAGGATTGACACGTACACCAAAGGTTTTAGATGCTCTAATACCACTAGTTTTTTTAATTGTCTTATTAATATTAAACATTAAGGTATTTGGAACTGACGGCCTTTCTGGTTCTAACCAAATTGTATTGATTCTTTCTTCTGCTGTGGCAGCTATTGTGGCGATTTTCCGACTTGGCTTTCATTGGGAAACTCTTCAAGACGGAATTGTAAAGAGCATCAGTTCAGCAATGTCAAGCATCTTGATTTTGTTTTTGATTGGTGCATTAGCTGGAACTTGGATGATCAGTGGAATCGTACCAGCGATGATTTATTATGGGCTTCAGGTCCTGAACCCAACGATATTTCTATTTGCAGCTTGTTTTGTGAGTGGTATAGTCTCCATCTCCACAGGAAGTAGCTGGACTACTGTAGCTACAGTTGGAGTAGCTTTGCTTGGCATTGGTAAAGCACTAGGGTTTGAAGAAGGGATCATTGCCGGTGCTATTATATCAGGGGCCTACTTTGGTGATAAAATGTCTCCGCTTTCGGATACTACTAATTTGGCTCCAGCGATGGCGGGTACAGACTTGTTTACTCATATTCGCTATATGGCAAAGACAACTATTCCCTCCATCACAATTACGTTGATCTTGTTTATAGTAATCGGATTTAATTACGAGACGACTGGAAGTGTAGATGATGTCAAATCAATTTCAAATGTGATTTTAGAGCGATTTAATATAACCGGATGGGTATTTATTGTCCCAGCATTAGTACTCGTGCTAATTATGAGAAAGGTTGCGGCTATTCCCGCATTGCTTGCAGGGACTTTACTAGGGGGGGTGTTTGCTCTAATTTTTCAACCAGACATTATTCGTCTGATTGCAGGAGAAGGAGGATCATTTAGCTACCAAGCATTCAAGGCAGTGATGATGTCCTTGTACGGTGAAGTGAGTGTTGTGACATCCAACGATATTGTAAACGAACTCTTAGTGACTCGTGGAATGTCAGGGATGCTAAATACCATTTGGTTGATTATCTGCGCAATGGTCTTTGGCGGGATTATGGAAGTCAGCGGAATGCTTAAGGTTTTGGCGCAGGCGGTTATCAGTAAGGTTCATAGCGTCGGGTCTTTGATCGCTTCTACTGCGGCAACCTGTGTGTTTTTCAATCTTACTACCTCAGATCAATATTTGGCCATCTTGGTTCCGGGAAGAATGTATGCAGATGTCTATAGAAAGCGAGGACTAAAGCCTGAAAACTTAAGTCGTACGCTAGAGGATTCGGGGACAGTTACTTCGGTACTTGTTCCTTGGAATACTTGTGGGGCCACTCAAGCTTCAGTATTGGGTGTGGCCACATTGGTTTATGCACCGTTTTGTTTTTTTAATATTATTAGTCCTATCATGACGATTCTTTTTGGTTATTTGAAAATCGGGATTCGGTATTATGAGGAGGGTGAATTAGAAGATGAATTATGATTCCATTAAAAATTTCAAAGGAAGAAATCAATGAACTTGCTCTTGGCCAGTTTGAAGGAGAGATTTTCTTAATCGAAGACTTAGATGATGTAGAGGAAGTGGCTGATTTCTTGTCTCAGCATCCCATTATAGGATTTGATACAGAGACGAAGCCTGCTTTCAAAAAAGGGGTGATTAATCAGGTTTCTTTACTTCAATTATCAACGCCATCTCAGGCATTTTTATTTCGAACTCATAAGACTGGTTTTCCGGATTTGATTCGGAACGTTTTAGAAAAAGAGAATATCATCAAGGTGGGAGCTGCTGTGCATGATGATATCAAAGGACTTGCAAAACTTACTAACTCTTTCTACCCCAATTCATTTTTTGATCTTAATGATGAGTTGAAAAAGGTTGGATTCGAAAATGTAGGAGTTCGAAATCTCTGTGCCATGGTATTGAATATGCGGATTTCAAAATCTGAGCAAGTATCTAATTGGGAAGCAGTAAACCTCACTCAAAAGCAGCAACGTTATGCGGCAACTGACGCCTGGGCTTGCCTAGAAATTTACAAGAAATTGAAAACAGAGGGTTATTTGGATTCGCTTTTTTAGTCTAAAATAATCAGGGGTAAAATATCATTTAATGAGTCTTTGATTTGATCTGCTAGTCCAAGTCTCACCTCTAGAATCATCTTGCAGTCCAAACTCATTTCTTGTTTTAAAATAATGAGATCGAATGTCTTTACCAATTTCATGACTTCATTCAAGTCAGCATAAGGGAAATGGATATTTATTTTGGAAGTTATCAATTGTTCGATGATCTCATTTTCTTCAATCGCCAAAGCTGCCGAAGTTTTATACGCATTGATCAATCCACTGATCCCAAGCTTTGTCCCTCCAAAATATCTAACCACTACAATAAGGATATTGGTTAATTGATATGACCTGATTTGACCCAAAATAGGGTCACCTGCACTGTGATTTGGTTCACCATCATCATTCGCGCGATAATTCATCCCATCTGTCCCTAGATTCCAAGCATAGCAGTGATGTCTAGCATCAAAGTGTTTTTTGCGTAAATCTTTCAAGTGACTTTTGATTTCCTCCTCATTTATTACAGGGAAGGAATAATAGAAAAATTTGCTGCTCCTATCTTTAAAAAG
>JBLGAM010000103.1:0-11811 GCA_047612305.1 Planctomycetota bacterium
ATGGGTGGTCGATCTTTACTTTGGGGAAAGCAAACTTACCGTTGGTCGGATTTGGACTTTGAAGCTAATGCTAAAGATGGTCATGGGGTGGATTGGCCGATTCGCTACAAAGACATCGAATTTTGGTACACTTACGTAGAAAAATTTGCTGGGATCTCAGGCGAAGCTTTAGGCCTTCCTCAGCTTCCGGATAGTCATTTCTTGCCTCCGATGGAGTTGAACTGTGTGGAAAAGCATGTAAAGCAACGAATCGAAAAGGAATACAATGGCAGAAACATGATCATTGGTCGTGTTGCTCACTTGACCGAATCGCTCAATGGTAGAGGTAAATGTCAATTCCGAAATCGCTGTGATCGAGGTTGTCCATACGGTGCTTATTTCAGTAGTAATGCAGTGACTTTACCTGCAGCAAATGCGACTGGAAATTTAACGATCAGACCTTTTTCCATCGTACAATCCATTGTTCACGATGAAGCGCTAGGCAAAGCAACTGGGGTGCGAATCATCGATTCCGAGACTAATGAGGAAATCATCTATAAGGCAAAAATTATTTTCTGCAATGCTTCTACCTTAAGTACCACGCAGATTTTGATGAATTCCACTTCAAGCCGATTCCCAAATGGTTTAGGCAACGATAGTGGTGAACTCGGCCATAACTTGATGGATCATACCTATCGGGTAGGAGCCAGCGGTTTGGTGGATGGCTTTGACGATCAGTATTACAAGGGGCGAAGACCGAATGGAATCTACATTCCGCGATATGTCAATTTGAAAGACGGGCCTCAATCGGATAAGTTTATCAGAGGCTTTGGATACCAAGGTGGAGGCAGTCGGGCTGGCTTTGGGCAAGGTGCTAATATGGAAGACTTTGGGGGAGAATTTAAAGACAAGATCATGAACCCAGGACCTTGGGAATTTTTCATTACTGGCTTTGCAGAGGCACTACCCAATCATGAAAATAAAGTCTATCTCAACAAAAATGTGCTGGACAAATGGGGTCAACCGACCTTGTCCATTGATGCCGAATGGGGTCCAAATGAATTGGCGATCAATGCGCAGATGCGAATCGATGCCAGAGAAATGCTGGAGCGAGCCGGTCTGAAAGATATTGTGGACTTTGACAATAAACATGAAATGGGCTATGGTATCCATGAAATGGGAACTGCCCGGATGGGCAAAGATCCTATGACTTCAGTGTTGAATGTAACGAACCAAATTCATGCCTGCAAAAATGTATTTGTTACTGACGGTGCAGCGATGGCTTCTTCCTCTTGTGTCAATCCTTCACTTACTTACATGGCCTTGACTGCTAGAGCAGCAGATCATGCGGTATCCGAACTTAAAAAATTAAATCTCTAAGCTATGAATAGAAGAGACGCTTTACGAAAAACAGGTATGCTAGCTGGTTCAGCAGTAGCTATTCCTAGTCTGTTTTCACTCCTTCAATCTTGTAGTCAGACACCAAGATTGAATTGGACTCCGATATTTTTGGACGAAAATCAGGCTTCATTTATCAGTTCATTTGTAGATACTATCCTTCCCAAAACAGAGACCCCGGGAGCTTTGGATGTGAAGACGGATATCTTCTTGGACTTGGTCTATGCCAAAACCTATGGTCCAGAAGCCCAAGAAAAAGTAAAGGGTGATATCGATCAATTTAATGCGGACTGTAAAACCAAGTTTGGGAAAGTCTTTGCCGAATTGAGTGCTGAAGACAAAGTAGCTTGCCTTAAAGATCAAGAAGCCAATACTATTACCTTCAATCGGGGAGTTTGGGGCACGGTAGTAGGCGAGCAAAAGCCTGTTGGATTCTATCGCCAGCTGAAATCCCAAGTGCTTTGGGGTTATTTCAGTTCGGAAGAAATCGGGAAAAATGTCTTGAATTACGATCCGATTCCAGGGGAATATTTAGGTTGTATTCCGGTGTCTGAGGTAGGTAAAGTCTGGAGTCTATAATTCATAAATGCATAAAAGTGATTTAGACTTTCGTTCGCTTTAAAAAATTTGAAGTGAATTACCAGAGGGGATATGATGAATGCTGATACCTGTAACATTTTTCCTGAGCCATTCCGCAATAAATTCTGAGCCTCCTTCTTCACTGGCCGAATGACCAATCACAATTAAAGAAAGCTTTTCACCCATTTCATTTGCATTTCGCACGTATTCTGGAGTTTCCCATTCTGGAGATTCACCAACGATGATCACATCTGGTTTTTCTTGCATCGCCATTTCCATTTGCCTTCTGCCACCCATAGCGCCAGGAAGGAGTAAAACTTTGGAAACCGTCTGATCTAGGTCGCCCACATACCGTATTGCTGGGACTTGCATCTTAGATTTGAGATGATTGATCAAATTGCGAAGCGAAGATTTCGGGATATTAAGCACTGCATTTTGCTTGTAATATGCCTCCCAGCCTAATTCTTTGACTACCCCAGCTTGCACACCATCTACTGAAAGTGAATGTACATAATCGTGATTTCGCCAAATGGCAATTCCGTGTTTTTCCAGTAAATCTGCTTTGTATTTGTAAACTGGATCATTTTCAAGCCAAGCTATTTCATCTAAATGATTGTAAAAGGTAGGTTCGTGGGCGATGATGAAATCCGCATTCAATTCAATGGCTTTTTGAATTACCGTGATGGTCGCAAACATCGTAGTTACAATTCCTGTCACCACTTGGTTTTTTCTCCCTGATTTTAAGGTGTCCACAGTTTTTTCAAAAGGAGCATTCGGTACGGCAGCGATGAATCTATCCATTATTTCGCCTACGGTATACTCCTTTTTTGTTTGCTGGGAAAAGAGGGGAAAGGGCTGTAAAACCAATCCAGCTCCTATAAAAGCTGAAGTTTTCAGGATAAAGTCTCGACGATGATTTGAATTTTGGGCCTTCATTTTTTGAATTGATTTCCTCTAAAATAGAAAAAACCGAAGAGCTTTCGATCTTCGGTTTTTATGTGACCTTGAAATAGTAGACAATCGTACTTTCAGAACAATCAGTTCACAGATAGATTAGAGATCCAGATAAAGCGTTTTCCCTCAGCGTTCATATGATCCTGTGCGAACGTGAGTGGGCCCACTTTCGTCTCATTTTCCCAGGTCCAAGTGGCCCCTTGCTCTCCATTACCTCTTCGAAATGTCCATTCCAAAATCTTGTTGTTTTCATCCAGATACAGGTCATAAGCATCGCCTGGTGTGTAACCGTCAGCGGAGTTATAAATAATGGACAACTTGGTAGAAGTGCTTCCTTTCAAAGGTGAGCTCGCTCCCTCTTCAGTCTCAAAAGTATACCCGGAGTCCCAACCCAGCTGGAATTGCATCATCGCCCAATATTTATCATTGATAAACGCCTTATCAGCAGAAGGGAGTGAATCTGTCATGAAGTTATACGTGTAGGCCGTATCGGCATCGGAATAGGCTACGGTTTGACCTTTCATATCCCATACATAAGATCGGGAAATCACATTAACTGAGTCACGCTGCACGTTCCAGGTGAAACCAATGGTATTTACCTGATCCATTTGATCAAAGCCATAGGCTAAGGCTACTTTCATTGGAAGGGTATCCGGAGTAGTTTCTTTGGGCTGGCAAGCCACTAAGAATCCGATAAATAAAAAGGCAAGAATGATATTTTTCATAGAATAAAGTTTAAGCAAAGTTAATAGAATCAGTTGTTAGTTTGTTTTATCAGCCAATTTTTATACTTCTGGTATTCCAACATTCCATATAGTTTTTTCAGAAATCTGAAAAATCGAGCTAGAATCAGCATCCCCAAAAACAGTTTGGATGGGAAGATCTTTTTTTTCCGCTTTGCGGTGCCATTTAGAATACATTTGGCTACCCAGGCAGCAGTTTGTTGAGGATATGCTTTTGGAGTATTTGTTCCAGCTGCATCAAAGAATTTAGTGTCTGTTGAGATTGGAAATGCTAGTGTAACCCAATCTCCAGTTTTTTCTGACCAGATGGTTCTAGCCCATTGGAGTAAGGCAGACTTGGTAGCGGCATAGAGGCTATATCCTGGTAAATGCCAATAGGACATTGCTGAGGCGGTGATGATCAATCGAAATGCCTTTTTGGGAAATGCTTCTCGGATCATAAAGCCGATTTGGATTGGACTATGCACATTGAGTTGGAATATTCTATCTATGTCTTTCCAATTTTGATTTTCTGCGGGGCCGTACTCTGCTTTTCCGGCATTCGCAAAGCAAAGATCCACATGGGTCCAATTGGCATTAACCCAGTCAAGAATCAATTGATTACCAGATTTCTGGCTTAAATCGCAAGAAACTATTCCATTGATTGTCGGAAATTCATTTTTCAATTCTTCTAAATTTTCCGTGTCAATATCAACTAACAGAAGGTTCGGATTAGAGGGGGCGATTTGCCTGACCAATTCCAATCCTATCCCTGAGTTTGCGCCAGTAATGATACAATTGGTTTCGGAAAAGGCTTTATAAATCATAATCCGGAGTCGGGAAATTAATTCGAAAAGGGTTGATTTTTACTGCAAAAAGTGGTTTTTGAGATCGGATATCTGGGAAATAAGCGCTATCAATTTCTTTGATTTTCACTTTGACTAATTTTCCCCAGCCGCTCCCGGTAGGTTTTGTGAAATAATCTACATTATTCAGAACCTGATGGAGATCAATTGGTAAAAAGGAGGTGCTTGCGGGAAATGGGAATCCAAAAGAGCTGACTTCGCAAGAAAAAACAGGGCGGTCTCCAGAAATAATATTAATAGAGATTTTTCCATTTTCTTCTTCCCACGAAATGGGTAAGGTGTTTTTGGGGATACCCCAATTCGCTCTACCATTTTGAGTACTGGCTTCGGAATCGACGTAGATTTTGGTGATGCTTTGTTTGCCATGAGGGGAAAACTTACCGGGAATAAATAATAATTCACGGTAAGGTCCAACGGGAGAATTTTTGTAGTTAACCAGCATTAAGTAGCCGAGACCACCTTTAAATTTCCCTATTAATTCGGGCGGAAGTTGAGCGAAAGTTTCTACCCATTTCTTTGAAAACTTGTAAACTAAAATAATTCCTTCCCCTTCCAGTTGCCAAGGTGCTGGCGCTTGATAGTAGTACTTCGATGCTGCTTTCGAACCTGAATTATTTTCATCCATAAGGGGAGGGGCTAACGGCGGTCCAACCTCCGTCAATGATCAAGGTTTGGCCGGTGATATGTCTTGCAGCATCTGAGACTAGAAATGCGGCGGCGGCGGCGATATCTTCCACATTTGCGGGACTGCCGACAGGGGTGAGTTTAGACCATGTTTTAACATATTCTGGATCGGAAATAGTGCGGTTTGTGATCGTAGCACCAGGGGCAATTGTGTTAATTCGGATCCCCAATGGAGCAAGCTCAAGGACTAGATTTTTAGCAAGCATTTCAATAGCAGCTTTGCTCATGGCATAGGCCGCTAGATTTTCATGGCTTTGGTGGGCAGTGACTGATGAGGTATAAAGAACAGCCCCTCCAGTGGGTTGATCTTTCATGACTTTTGCAGCGGCTTGGGTAAGAAAGAAAGTTCCGGCTTGATTGATCCTGCTCACTTCCATGAAGTTTTCTCTCGAATAATCAAAAAACCCGCCAAACAGGGTAATGCCAGCATTTGCGATTACAATGTCCACCGATCCAAAATTGGAGATGGCAGTTTTAATTAAGGTTTCAATAACCTGATCAGAACTGGCATCTCCGGGGACCGGGATAGCTGACATGCCATAATGATGAGAAATTCTTTTGCAAGCCTCATGAGTAAGCCCTACTTCCAGGTCATTCAAAACCAGATTCACGCTTTGAGCAGCTAGTTTCTCAGCAATGGCTAATCCTATTCCCTGTCCTGCTCCAGTGATAATTGCTGTTTTTTTAGTTTTCATTTTCTATTAATGAGAATCACGCTTGACTTCTGACCCCGAGCTTCCTTGAAGGAAATCAAAATCTACTCCCTCGTGAGCTTGATTGACTTTATCCAAAAACAAATTTACGTAACCTCTTTCATAAGGAAGCTTTGTAGGTTTGAACGCAGCTTTTCTATTTGCCATTTCTTCCTCTGAGATAAGGAGGTTTAATGTTCTATTCGGGACATTCAGCTCAATCATATCGCCATTTTGCACGAATGCTAATGGACCACCAATCGCAGATTCCGGAGATACGTGCAGTACCACCGTACCATAGCCAGTCCCGCTCATTCGTCCATCTGAGATACGGATAATATCCTTGATACCCTTTTCCAAAAGCTTCATTGGTAAGCCCATATTTCCTACTTCAGGCATCCCAGGGTAGCCTTTTGGCCCTACGTTTTTCATGACCATCACACAGTTTTCGTCAATATCAAGTGCAGGGGAATCGATGATCGCCTTGTATTCATCAATGTTCTCAAAAACAACCGCACGGCCTGTATGTGTAAGTAAGTGTGGACTAGCAGCAGATGGCTTTATCACTGCTCCATTCGGGCAGAGATTTCCTTTGAGGACTGCAATGCCGGACTCCGGTTTGATTGGATTTTCAAAAGTTCCAATCAGATTCCGATCATAACATTCTGCTTTCGAAATATTTTCCCCAATGGTTTTGCCATTGATCGTGATTGCGTCGGTATTAAGTTGCTTCTCGATTTCTTTCATCACCGCAGGCAGGCCGCCGGCATAGAAAAGATCTTCTACCCAATGCTCACCTGAAGGTTGTACGTTAGCAATCAGTGGAATTTTCGAAGAGAAATGATCAAAATCAGTCAAGTCAAGTTCCACTCCAATCCGCTTTGCAATAGCTGTTAGATGTAAAATGAAATTGGTAGATCCGCCCAAAGCAGCATTTACCATGATTGCATTTTCAAAGGCTTTTCGGGTTAGAATTTTGGACATTTTCAGATCCTCATTGACCATTTCCACGATCCTCATACCTGACATGTGAGCAAGTACTTTTCGTCGGGAATCTGCCGCTGGGATGGTCGCGTTATCAGGTAGAGCCAAACCAAGGGCTTCGACCATTGCCGCCATTGTGGAGGCGGTCCCCATTGGTGCGCAATGCCCCACTGAGCGGGACATCGCTGCTTCGGCAGCGATAAAATCTTCTTGGGAAAGTTTTCCCAATTTAAAGTCTTCCGCAAATCTCCAGACATCTGATGTGCCGATTTTCTTGCCTTTAAATCTTCCTACTAGCATCGGTCCACCGGAAACCACCAAAGTTGGAATGTCTACTGAGGCTGCACCCATGACGAGTGATGGGGTAGTCTTGTCACAACCGCACATCAAGATGACACCATCCATTGGATTGGCTCGGATGCTTTCTTCAACATCCATGCTAGCCAGATTTCTAAAAAGCATAGCTGTTGGCTTGATGGAGCATTCTCCAAGGGACATTACTGGAAATTCTAGTGGAAACCCACCAGCTTCCCAAATGCCACGTTTCAATGCTTCTGCCAAATCTCTAAAATGTGCATTGCAGGGAGTCAGTTCTGACCAAGTGTTACAAATACCGATTACTGGCTTATCCCCTTCGAAAAGATGATGAGGGAAGCCTTGATTTTTCATCCAAGAGCGGTAGATAAATCCATCTTTTCCGGTGCGTCCGTACCATTCTTGGCTGCGGAGTTTCTTTTTGGTCATAGGTCTCTAGGTTGATAGAATTTTGTGAATAAGATACCAAAAAAAATGAAAACTCTGGAGCTGCAACCTAAATAGGGGTTTTATTCGTTACAAAAGATTGTTTTAGCAATCTTTTTCTATCCGATCAAGCGCATTCCTGAGCGAGTTCACGTCGATGGTGAAATCTGTTATGATGGTATAGGAACTATCACCTTTATTTAGCGTGTAGTAATAAGGTAGCTCAAGCGCAGCAGCCAAATTAAAGTAGCATTGCGTAGTAGCGTCATCACAATTGCGCAGCTCAAGGACCTTGGTGTTTGGTGCGAGGAAAAGCATATTGGTCAAAGCTGCTCCATGTAGGGAAACCAAAATTTTGCTTTCACCCATCAATTGAATTTGCTGCCTTAAATTGAGGTTTTCCATATAGATTATCTCAAATCCTAGTTTTTTGAGAATCAATTCTACTTCCGTTTCGTTGTGTGCTTTCCGTTTTCCAGCTAGTTTTCGGCTGATGTAGACTTTTCGCCAAGGCTCAGATGCATTTTTAAAGCTGAGCTTTTCTCTGGTTTTTTGCGTCAGTTTCAAATTGAAATTAGGAAAAGAAGCCGTCCGAGCAGTAAGAATCAAGGTGCTTACTTGCAGGTTTTGATTGGATTTGAAAAATAAAACCTCCCCACCGATCAGTTCGATGGATTCACTTACAAAAGCTAAACTTTTATAAGAATAAGGCAATAGAATAGGCGCTTTGGGATCGCGCTCCAGCCCTTCCCAGATTCTAGGAAGACAATCAGTCATCCAATGAAAATAATTTGGACTCCACTCATCAATAACCCAAATCCCTTTGGGAATTTTTCGCCAGGATTTCGGGATACAATTAATCGCGCGCTTGGCAAATTGAAGCGGGCCTAAGTTTTTAATATGGGTATATGAAGCGTAGAATTTGAATTCACCGGGAGCAAAAACGGTATCTTGGAGAATCCATACATTCTTTAAGTGTATTGGATGAAGTCGCGTAAAAGAAACTTCCAAAGCCTTCCGAAATAGGGGCAAGTCTATTGGGTCAAGATTGACTGGCAGAGCTCTTTTGACGGTGATTTCTTGGCGCAATGGAAAATCATTTTTGATGAAAGAACAATCGGGAGGGTAGTCCCCCTAATACTTAAGCTATTCGCTCTATTCGTGCTCCGAGCGCATTCAATCGCTCATCGATTTGCTGATAGCCTCGATCAATTTGTTCGATGTTATCTATAACGGAAGTGCCATTGGCAGATAGTGCAGCAATCAACAAGGACACACCCGCTCGAATATCTGGTGAAGTCATCCGAATGCCACGAAGTGGGTATTTCCGATCTAAACCAATCACAGTAGCGCGATGTGGGTCACAAAGAATGATCTGAGCTCCCATATCAATCAGCTTATCAACGAAGAACAATCTAGATTCAAACATTTTCTGATGTATCAAAACAGTTCCCTTAGCTTGTATCGCAGTGACCAAAATAATCGATAGCAAATCCGGAGTAAATCCTGGCCAAATCTGATCGGCAACCGTCAGGATCGATCCATCTATAAAAGTTTCAATCTCATAATTTGACTGTGCTGGAACATATATATCATCTCCACGAAATTCCAGCTTGATGCCCATTCTTCGAAAAGTCTCTGGAATAATTCCTAATCGGTGAATTTGACAGTCCTTGATTGTGATCTCAGACTGCGTCATGGCCGCTAAGCCAATGAATGATCCAATCTCAATCATGTCTGGAAGCATGGTATGATCCGTGCCTCCTAATTTATCTACCCCTTCAATATGAAGTAAGTTTGATCCCACACCAGTGATTTTGGCGCCCATTCGATTGAGCATGTCACAAAGCTGCTGCAAATAAGGCTCACAGGCTGCATTGTAAATAGTAGTATTACCTTCAGCCATCACAGCTGCCATCACGATATTTGCCGTACCAGTGACAGAAGCTTCGTCCAGCAACATGTATGCACCTTTTAGATTTTTCCCATCAATGTGGAAAATCTCATTGGCAGCATCGTAGTGGAACTTGGCGCCAAGTTTTTGAAAACCAAAAAAGTGGGTGTCCATTCTTCTTCTTCCGATCTTATCTCCTCCTGGCTTGGAAAGTTTTCCTGTACCAAAACGCGATAACAGTGGGCCGAGAATCATAACCGAACCTCGTAAAGAAGAGGCTGTCTTTAGAAAGTCTTCTGTTTCTAGGTAGTCGAGATTCACTTGATCAGCTTGGAATGAATAGGATTCTGGACCTAGTTTTTCAACTTTGACCCCCATGTCGCTAAGTAATTCGATCAGCTTATTGACATCTCTGATGTTTGGGATTTTATTAATCGTGATCTTCTCCGAAGTGAGGAGAACAGCACAGAGGATTTGTAAGGCTTCGTTTTTTGCTCCTTGTGGTGTAATCTCTCCTTTAAGTTTATTTCCACCGACAACCCTAAATGAACCCATTAATTTCTTCGTTTTTTTTGTGCAACCGGTCTTCGGTTTTTGTTATGTGTAGGATTTCGCTTGTTTTTTCCCGGAGGGTCTACAGCGATAGGTAATTTAAAGTCCCTTCTGGTATTGGACTCGAAGAGACTATTTTCTTTCACCTTTTCTAGATCGATATGAAGTTTGCCTTTTGAAAGGGTCTTGATGTCGTCGAGGATAATGCCATCGTCAAAATTATCGCGATTCCAAGTCGAATGAAAGCTTCTCATCAACTGACCTACGTAAATGATCGCAGTTTCCTGCTCTTCATCATCTTCGATCTCTATAGCCTGTTCGATGAGCTTTTCGATATTTCTTCCATAGTGCTTGAATTTCACTTCACCTTTTGGATAGCCGATGGGCATCGGTCTCTTCCCAAGCAGTTCTTTCTCAGGCATAGGGAAGGGCGCGTCTACATCTAATTTGAAATCAGACATGATATACACGTCATCCCACAGTTTCTGGTCGTTTTCCAGTTTCCAAGTTGGGTTGAGTTGCTTGATGATCTCAATGACTGTAAAAGCACTTTGGGTACGCTTCTCACGATCTTCAATTCCGGTGATGTGATCAACCAAGCGTTGGATATTTTTGCCGTATTCTTTCAAAATGTTATGTTTGTAAGGTTTTATACTCAATAAGCCGCCCTTAAATTGCGTAGCAAAAGGTAATGAAAAAAATTACCAAAGGATAAGGGCGCAGGAATTAGTCTATAATTCTAAGCTTTGCAAAGCTAAGTAATAATGTTTTCTCACCAAAATTTTCAAATTCGATGCTTGCTTTTCGGTTAAGTCCTTCGGTTTCAATTTTTTGAACTTTGCCAAAACCGAATTTTGGATGCTCCACAAGTTGCTGAGCTTGTAAGTTGTTCGTATTAGAAGGCTTAAAGTCAGGACTCGGCGTGTGAAGCTTTATACTGCTGACAGGTTGACTGATCGGTTTCTTTTTAATTCCGATGAATCCTGAGCCTCCCGGAAGTCCCTCGCTTCGAAACGCGCCCGGCATATCTCGAGTGCTCATGCGTTTGTTGATTTTGATGCAATTTGCCTCTACTTCCTCCAGAAATCTACTCGGCTCACAATTTAAAAGTCTCCCAAATCGGTATCTGGTCAGGGCATAGGTAAAATACAATTTGTCCATAGCTCGAGTCGTTGCGACATAAAATAGCCTGCGTTCTTCTTCCAAATCTTCCCGACTTTGCATCATCATCTGAGATGGAAATAGATCCTCCTCCATTCCAACCACAAACACTTGCTTGAATTCAAGGCCTTTGGAGGAGTGAACTGTCATTAATGTAATCGCATCTGTCAAGTCTTTATTGCGATCATTATCGGTGAGCAAGGCGATTTCCTGAAGGAATGAACCTAGACTTTTATCTTCATTCTCGGGATTGTCCACATATTCCTTGATAGCATTGAGGAGTTCTTGGACGTTTTCATAACGATTGAGTCCTTCGATGGTTTTGTCTTCGTAAAGCTCGCGCAACAGTCCACTTTGTTTGGCTATGTAGTTGGAGGCTTCGAAAGCATCTTTGCGTTCGATTTCAATTTGAAAAGCTTTGATTGTAGTAGCAAAATCCATCACCAAACCGCCCGCTCTTCCGCCTAGAAAACTTGGGCCATTTTGTACCACTTGCCAAAGTGGCGTATCATGATCGTATGCTGCCACGAGTAATTTATCGACCGAGGTATTTCCAATTCCACGCTTTGGATAATTGATGATTCGCTTGAAGGCTTCCTCATCCA
>JBLGAM010000104.1:0-11400 GCA_047612305.1 Planctomycetota bacterium
GTGATGATGCAGCCGCTTTAATCAAAACACTTTGTGATGGCCCTGTACATTTTGCTGGGCTGTCTATGGGAGGTTTCATAGGAATGCGTTTAGGTGCTAGATACCCCGAACTGATTAAGTCTTTAATTCTATTGGAGACTTCTGCCAATGCTGAGCCAGTGGAGAATCATCCCAAATACAAAACACTGAACGGTGTGGTAAAATGGTTTGGAATTATACCTATCATAGCCAATCAAGTCATGCCGATTATGTTTGCCCAAAGCTGGCTAGCTAATCCTGCAAATAAAGAAGAAGCTAACTATTGGAAATCCCAACTTCGTAAAAATAAAAAAAGAGTGACCGCTGCAGTTGAGGGTGTGATTCATCGGAAAGGGGTCGAAGATGAATTGGCTAAGATCAGTTGTCCTACGCTGATTATTGTGGGAGATGAAGATGTAGCTACAAGGCCTGAGAAAGCTAAATTTATTCAAATGGGTATAAATGGATCCAAACTTCACATGATCGCTGGTGCAGGTCATAGCAGCTGTATCGAAAAGCCAATGGAAGTCAATCGACTTTTAGAAGATTGGCTGAAAAATCGACTTTAGGCTTTTCGCTGTAGTTAATTCTAATTTGGATTAATACGCTAATCCACATTTAATCTGTAAATCTGATTCATTTTTTTCATCAATAGGGTGAATGATTTTTTTGCAAAACAGTAGACTTTTTTTTATGACCGAAACTGCCTTAGCAATGGGGTCTAATGTATAAACTCGCTGAACAAAAAAAGAATTAAGAAGTAATTTCCTGAAAATCATAAAAGTGTGAAACTTTCTTGTAGATTCATATGTATATACATTAAATACAACAACAAATAACATGGGGACTATAGAAGAAGCCATCAAGCAGAAATCATTCAAGGATCCTTATAATAAATTGGTAGTAAATTTACTTTATACCAATAGTTATATTGTCAATTCTCAGCAAGTTTTGTTTAAGCCTCATGGAATATCGCCAGAGCAATATAATGTTTTGAGGATTTTGAGAGGTCAAAATGGGGTGCCCACTACCGTATCTTCCATCCAGGACAGGATGCTGAACAAAATGTCCAATGCAAGTCGTTTGGTGGAAAAGCTGAAACTAAAAGGACTTCTAAGGCGGGATGAGTGTCCAAATGACCGGAGACAGGTAGATATACTAATTACTGAATCGGGATTGAATCTGCTCAATGAAGTACAGTTGGAGGTGGAAATAGCAAATAAACAATTTGTGAACCTTGACTTGGCGGAAGTAACTCAGCTTAATGATCTGCTGGATAAAATGAGGGTATAAAATTTTACCCAAATACATGTATATACAAATAATGTAAAAACATAATTAATTATAAATCAACTAAAAAAAACTATTATGAGCACTACCAAATGGATTATCGACCCTACGCACTCTGAGGTCTCTTTCAAAGTGAAGCACTTAGTCATTTCGACTATAACTGGTTTTTTCAGAAAATTTGAAGGAAATATGGAAAGTACTTCAGATGATTTTGATGGGGCGAAAGTGAACTTCTCTGCAGCAATCGACAGCATCGATACCAATCAAACAGATCGCGACAACCATTTAAAATCAGGTGACTTCTTTGATGCAGCAAATCATCCAAACCTTACTTTCTCAGGAGCAATTAAGAACGACGGTGGAGATTACAAACTTGTTGGAGACTTAACAATGAGAGGTACTACCAAAGTAGTAGAGTTAGATGTAGACTTCGGCGGTGTGGCAGGTGACCCATATGGACAGACTAAGGCTGGATTTGAAATTGATGGAAAAGTAAATCGTAAAGAATTTGGTCTATCGTGGTCAGCGATAACGGAGGCAGGAAATGTAGTAGCGAGTGACCAAGTACGATTACACTTAAATGTGCAATTAATAAAGCAGCAAGTATAAGAATCCGTAGAGGCGGATGCTTAATTTGGAAGCTGCCATTTGGCAGCTTTTTTTTACTTTAAAAAAACGAAATCAATGCAACCATTAATCACAGGAATTCACCACATCACTGCAATCACAGGTAATCCCCAAGCGAACATAGATTTTTACACCGGGGTTTTAGGATTGAGACTAGTCAAGAAAACGATAAATTTCGATTCTCCTGATGTGTATCACTTCTATTTTGGAGATGAGTTTGGTAGTCCGGGAACGGTATTTACAACCTTTCCTTTTATTGGAGCTAGAAAAGGAACCAAAGGAATAGGCGAGCTAACCTACACCGCATTTTCGATCCCGACTGAATCATTGGACTTTTGGATTGCCCGGCTTAGGAAGTTTGATTTTAATGTGTCGGATACCTTGACTCGGTTTGGGGATAAACTTATCCGATTTGAAGATCATGATGGAATGGGAATTGAATTGATAGCCAATAATACGGATGATCGGAAAGGATGGACCTATGGACAAATTCCTTTGGGACATTCGATTCGTGGGTTTTATGGGGCCACGCTTAATCTCCGGAGCAAAGGTGCCACTGCAGAGCTCCTAATTAAGCATATGGATTACCGGTTTATCGGCGAAGAGAATGGACGATTTAGATATGGCACTGCTGGCAAAGCAGGAGATATCGTAGATATACTTGTGAGTCCAAATGGAAATCCTGGTCAACAAAGCGCGGGTACAGTTCATCATATAGCATTCCGAACGGCCAATACCACGACTCAACTTCAGGTTCAAAAAATCTTAATAGAAAATGGCTATCAAGTCACAGAGGTTAAGGATCGGAATTATTTTATGTCGATCTATTTTCGTGAGCCAGGCGGAGTGTTATTTGAAATCGCTACAGATGAGCCTGGTTTTGCTATTGATGAGGAAGAAGCACATCTTGGAGAATTATTGAAATTGCCTGATTGGGCTGAGCCAAGTCGTAAAGAAATCGAAACGGCTTTAGCATCTGTCTCCCTAAACACCGAAAAATATGTCTAAGACTTTAAGCGCGGGTCTTCCGATTGATCAAGCCTCAAAGGTTGCCGTTCTCATCCACGGAAGAGGAGCTAATGCTTCTGGAATTCTTACCCTCAAGGATCACCTAAATTTGGATGATTTTGCACTTTTAGCGCCTGAAGCAGATGGTAATTCTTGGTACCCATACAGCTTTATGGCGCCGGATTCCGGCAATGAGCAGGCCTACTCTAAGGCTATAAGTCAAATAGAGGAACTCGTTCAAGACCTATATTCACAGGGTTTCCAATCCGAACAGATTTATCTGATTGGTTTTTCGCAAGGAGCTTGCCTTTCTCTTGAGTTTGCAGCTCGATTTGCTAAAAAATACGGTGGAGTCATTGCCTTCACAGGCGGATTAATTGGAGAGCAATTAGTGCCCGAAAAATACTCGGGATGTTTTGAGCATACGCCAATATTTATAGGAAGTAGCAAGAAGGATTTTCATGTTCCGTTGGAAAGAATTAAACTTTCTGCTGACTTACTGGTTAAAATGAAAGCGGAAGTGAAGACGCTGACTTTTGACGATCCAGATCATACGATTCGAAAGGAAGAGATTGATTGGGTCAATAGTAATATTTTATCTTAAGGTTTTCTTAATTCAGCAAAAGCCCTGGCATTCGTCAGGGTTTTTTGTTTTTAAACTGCTATAAGGTTATACCCTAATTAATAAGAATAGCTTACCTGTGACCCTTTCTCAGGATCAAGTTCTATCTGTGCAAATACCCCGATCTCCTGTTGCAATTCTTCCACATGACTGATGATTCCAACAATTCGGTTTTCATGACGCAAGGATTTTAATGTTTCAAATACAACTCGGAGTGCATTTCGATCTAGGGCACCAAAACCTTCGTCTAAAAAGAAAAAGCTTTGATCGGCTTGATTGAGGGATTTCACCTTTTCGGCAAGGGCTAAAGCTAAACACAGCGAAGCTTGGAAAGTCTGCCCGCCGGATAAGGTCTTGAGGAGTCGCCGTTTTCCTCCATTTAAGTAATCAATCACCCAAAAGGTATTATCTGAGTCAATTTCCAAACTGAGGCTATTTTTGCTCAGTTTCATAAATCGGGTATTGGCAGTATTACAAAGCTCTTGAAGGTAGATGGTGCTCACATATTTCACGAAGCCACTTCCCTTGAAAAGCCGATCCAGTTCTTTCAGATTAGTTTCTCGAATGTCCAGTTTGGCGAGCGTTTCCTCTAAAGTCACTTTTTCACTCAGTTTGCTTTGAGATTCTTTGATTCGCTGTTGGAGCAAAATCATTTCCTGCTGCAATGCTTCATGTTGTGATTTTAAGTTCTGGTAATCGTCTTTTAATTCTGAAAATTTTGCAGAATCAAAATCCGAAATACCCTTTTCATTCTCCAATTCTTGGATCCTGCTTTTCACTGTTGCTAATTTTTGATCAAACTGGCGAATCTCCAAATCGACTTTTTCTGCATCAATCGAATGCTCAAAAAGCCGAATGAGGGCTTGCTCATCTTGAAAATTGTGCTCAAGTTTTAGCTTTGAAAATTTATTTTGAAGTTCACCTAACTTTCGGATGAGCTCTTCTTTTCGAATTTCGAAATTTTTCAGATCGGCTAGATTAGTACTTTGTTCCGCTCGCTTTTCTCGAAGGTGTTTTTGTTTTCCATCAAGAAGCTCGATCGCTTTTTGGATGTCATTTTCCACATTTTGAATGGTGCCTTTGATGATTTCAAGTTCTTTATGGAAGAATGGCTTGCAAAAAGTCGGGTCTTTGATTTCCTCTTTTTTGGTGTTGATGGCAGTTTGCTTTGACTGAAAGGAAAGGGTAGCTTGATTAAATGATTTTTCAAGAACTTCAACTTGACCTCGCTCAGTCTCCCACGTTTGACGTACCATTTTGAGTTCTTGATCTAGTTTGGATTTGAGCTGTGCAGCTTGATCCATTTCGCTGATTTGTTCGGCCAATTTTGATTGATCAGACAGGCCAATGGAATCAAGTTTGAAAACTAGACTTGAGCTGGATTTTTGAATTTGCCCAAGCTCTTGAGTTTTTTCTTCTCTGTTTTTCTGCTGATTTTCTTTTCGTATAGCTAACTCCTGCTGCTTTTGAATCAACTTTGAAATCAATTCAAGCTCAGACTTGACCGATTCGATTCGGTGATTAATTGCCTGGAGTTCCTGCTCATCAGTTTCAGATTGGAGCGGATCTGGATGTTCGAGTGACCCGCAGAGCGGGCATGGCTCTCCAGCATGTAATAAATGAACATGTGCTGCCAAGCCCTGTTTCGTGATTAGCTTTTCCCGATCTCCTTCAAGGGTTTTCAAAGCTGATTTTTGAGTTTCGGACCAGCTGAGTAAGGATTTTTCTTCTTCAGGGGTTTTGGCAAGTAGGGATTGATATTCTTCTTCAATTCGCCGGTCTACTTCGGAGATTTGCCGGAGGCTTTCTGCGAGATAGGTTTTTTGCTTTTCGAGTTGCTCCCATTCCCGGGCTGCACTTTTCAATTCTGCCAACTGACTGGCATCTATAATTACCAGATTTTCGGATTTATGCTCTAGTTCCTTAATCTGTTTTTCCAGTGACTTTTGATTGTCTTTTCTGGATTCAATTTCAGGCTGAAGGGTTTCTACTTTTTTGCTAGCTTCGATCAGATCCTGATTTAAAGACTGAATTTCCGCCACTTTTTTAAGATCGCGGATTTTTGCCTCCCGATTGGGGCGATCTTGATTTTTTTGCTTGAGATCGATTTCTTCTTGTTCCAAGACTGCTACTTCTTCCTCGAATCGAATGGCAAATCTTTTCGAATTTTCAGCACTGATTCTAGCTTTTTCCAGCTCCTTTTTAGTATCCTCCAGATTGTCCCAAGTCGGCTTTAAGTAGGTTTTCGCTGTGATAAATTCCCGATGCAGAATTCGATTTCGTTCGATTTCTGGTTTTTGATCTTCCAGCTTTACTTTTTCCTCCCGGAACTTAAGTAGTTCTGCAAATCGCTGCCCCTTGATTTCCAAAGTTTTCAGTAAGGCTTCGGTTGTTTCTAGACTTTTAGCCGAGTTTTGAGTTTTGGTTTGAACTTCAGCGAGTTGGCTCTCAGATGCCTGAAGATTTGCTTTCGAATATTCTTCTAATCCTGCAAGTTGCGTTTCCAGCCGTATTCTATTTTCCTTCTCGACTTTCAGCAAAGCCCCGGTTTTCTGAGAAAGGTCAAATCGCTCCAAACCAAAAAGCTCCTTCATCATCTCTGCACGTGGTCCCGGTGTGAGATCAATAAATTCTCGGAATTTCCCTTGCGGAATAATCACAGTCTGCTTAAAGTGCTCCTTTTTCATTCCGATTATATCTTCTGCTCGTGCTTCTAGAGGCTCCCATTCTCCGGCTTGACGGAGATAGAAAATATGCTCGGAGGGATCAATTTTTTCCGGGTCTTTTTTATTTCGCTTGGCAGCATAGCGTGCGAGATAGTGGGATTGATTATTTTTTCCGGAGCGAAATTCAAAATTGATTAAAAGCACATCACTTTGGAGATTAAGCATACTACTTCTTTCGCCACGGTCTGAGAGTCGCTCGGTGCTTCCATAAAGTGCCAAAAGTACCCCCTCCAAAATCGAAGATTTTCCAGAACCCACAGCTCCAAAAATCCCAAAAAGTCCAGCAGCTGTCAGCTTTTCAAAATCGATAACTTGCTTTTTCCGATAGGAATAAAGTCCCTGAATTTCTAATTGAATGGGTATCATGCTTGAGTCTCTTGACTGATTACTTCCTGAAATAATTCTAAAATCTCGGCATTCGGCTCTAGGCCTTTTTCGCTTTTATAAAAAAGTTGAAAGAGACTGTTCATGCTTTTGCCGAGGTCTTCGACCTGAAGTCGATTGTTTTCGGTATTCGAAACTCCCTTTAACTGGGGGATCAGATTGACAATACCATCGTGTGCTTTTTGAATCGCTTTGCGGGTCGCAGCATCAATGGCATATTCGGTTTCGTAGGTCAGTTCCACGAAGCAATAGGGATTTTCTTCTAGCCATTTCAGGGTCTCAGGGAGATTGTCAAATTTCATCCGATACAGTGCCCGACCGGATTGGAGAGGAATAGACCTATAATTCACGGCTTTTCCAGGTTCTGCTTCGATTAAAACTACCTGCTTTTGCTGGTCTGCTTCACTAAAGGAATAGGCAAGGGGCGAACTCGAATAGACGACTGGATGTGGATTTTTGCTGACCGCATGGTAGCGATGCAAATGGCCTAAAGCGGAATATTGAATTTGTGGAGGGATATTGCTGGTGAAAAGCGCCTGTGTGCCACCAACATGAAGTATGGGACGCTCAGATTCAGGTTCGGCTTCTAAGGGCTCACCCTCTTTAGTAAAATAGAAATGCCCGATCAATAAATTAACCCCGCTGTCGTCGCAATGATTGTCCGCTAGCCTCGCCCATTTATCCCCAAGGATTTTGCGAAATTCAGCTTCGCGGTTTTCTTCGCCTAGGTAGGTTTTGAGTGATACCTCGTTGGCATAGGGAGCCAAAAGGATTCGGATATGGAATTCAAATTTGGGCAGGCTAAGCTCCATAAATCCTGAATCGGAAGCGGTGATTTCTATCCCGGAATCTAGCTTTCCGACAGGTAGAACAGTTTGTAAACTGCTGTAAAAAAAGATTCCCAGTTCTCGAGCCAGCGGATCGGGAGCTTCGATAAATTGATTGCTGTCGTGATTTCCCGAGATGGCTATGATAGGCCGTTCCCCATTTTTGGAAAGTTTTCGCAAGGTTTTATACAGCAGCTCGACTGCCTCATGACTTGGATTGAAGGAATCAAAAATATCTCCGGCGAGCAAGACTAAATCAACCTCTTCCCGATCTGCGATTTCACAGATTTCGGTAAGCACAAGCTTTTGCTCCTCGATACGGGAGAATTCCTGCAGGCGCTTGCCCAGGTGCCAATCGGCGGTATGGAGGATTTTTATCATTTTTTTCTTTTTTAACCAGTGAGGACGCAAAGGTTTCACGGAGTACACAAAGGGAAATCTATTATTCCTTTCAGTAGCCGTCTGTTTTCTAAGTTAAAATCTTCCGTTGTGATTTCTATTTTATAAATAATGTTTTAAAAGTATTTCAATAAATAAAATCCTGGAGATTGGCAAATTAGTTGATGTGTTCCATTTCGACTAGAAATCTAAGTTATATTTTATCCCGACTAGGAACAAACTTTAACAGGCACTTGTCAGCAATTGGCAGGCTTGTTGGAAAGATGCGAGGAACTTCTAGTTTTGTGTATGCAGCTATTGCTTTGTTTTTTCTTATTTCTAGTGATGAGTTCAGTTGCTGTTGGGCAAACGAAAGACTCTGTCCTGATTCAAAAAGGTCCGGCGAGCTTTTACGGAAAGAGATTTCATTTGAAAATGACTTCCAATGGAGAGGTTTTTCATATGGATAGTCTGACTGCTGCACATAAATATTTACCCTATGACACCTGGGTGAAAGTCACTCGGGTAGATACAAAAGATTCAGTTTGGGTACGAATCAACGACCGACTGCCTAAAAGCTCACCTAGAGTGATTGATATCTCGAGACGTGCGGCTACTCAATTAAAGATGATCGATAAAGGAGTAGCTACAGTGAGCGTGAAGGTTGCCACAATTGATGAAATGAACCGATTGTATGCCCACTTCGATGGTGATGCTCCGGGTACCATTAGAGTTCGGGTTTATGAAAAACCATTTTCCCTGCCCCGACCCCAGCCGAGTTGGACTTGGGAGTTGAGAAAAAGTAAGGGTTACTAACTATCAGAAATAGAACTTAATAGGGGTTTTCTCCCATCGTAACCAAAAATTTAGTCCTTGAAAATCAATCGGTTATGATTTTAGTTGAAAAAAACATCAAACTAATTCTACTAATCGTTTTTTTTTCTACATTCAAAACGAAAGATCAAGGTTCTGGCCAGTCGGAGATTTTTTTAATTCTATTATTTCTAACTCGCTCTCAGTTTTCGTAGCTCGGGGGTAAAAACGATAAAAAAATGAAAAAGTTAATATTGAAATCAAGCGTAGTTGTTCTCACACTACTAGGAGTTTATTTTACCAGTCCATCTTATGCAGAGGAAGAACTTCATGTTTGTCCTGGTAGTGGTGAAAAATGTGAAGCAACAATAACCTATAAAGGTGATACTGTTAAAGTATCTTCTGCAAAATCACCTGGAAGTGGTTCCATAGTTGTTAAGTAATTCACATACCAATGAAAACTATCAATTATAAAGTTATGAGCAAGCTACTATTTGCATTAATAGTGATAGGTTTGTTCGGATTAGGCTCTTCATTTAATATTGCTTTTGCTGCTGAAGATTACACTCTTTGTGAAGGTAGCGGTGAGAGATGTAGAGTGTCGGTAAATGGAGTTCCAGTTTCATTCGTGAAAGGAAAAGATAACTCAGCAATTGTTATTAAACTTTGATTTAATTTTGGCCATCTAATCTTTAGGTTAGATGGCCTTATAGCTAACTATGGAAAATTTTAAAATTCTTTTTACTCTTATTGTATTTTCTTTGTTATGTTCTTGTCAGGAAGGAGAAGTTAAAGAGACGGAGTCGATTCTCGAAAGTCTAGGGAAAGAAGTTAAAAATAGGACCTTAAAAGATAATATTATTGAAAAGATTTCAGAATATTCCTACGATGGAAAAGCTTTCCTGATTTCTGCAAATAGCGATTCAGTTTGGATAATTGATAACTATTCAAACCAAGTTTTGATTTTAGATTCAAATTTGTCTTATATCAATAAGTTTCTTAATGGAGGGGATGGTCCATCAGAACATGTTGGGTTAAAAAGAGTTTTTTTTAATTTAAATGGAGGATATTCCACTTTTGACCATTCGCAGCAACTTTTCAGAATTTTTGATGAAAAAGATTCTATAAAACTATTTTATAAATTTGACGGGGATAATTGGGTTGATGATATAGTTCAACTTAATAATAACACTTATCTATATCCTGAATCATTTGAAGATAAGTATCGTTTCCTTGTTAAAAATTTTGAAAGTGATTCAATTATTAAGGAGCACAACATTATAGATCTAATAAATGGACTATTCCCGGAAAGCGTCTTACAATCTATCGATTACGAAAAAAATCTAATATTTGAGGGCTATTTTTCTTCTGGTTCAGGTGAACTCGTAGTTTATACCTGTAATAAAGCAGGTCTTTTTTTTGTATTCGATAAGGATGGTGAATTTATAAATAGCTATCGTACGCTGGATAAGCTATCAATACCGAAGTTCGGTAAAAGAGAAATCAGTCCAGGTTATTTTGCGCATGAAGTATTTCCTGATATAAGAGGAAATTATAGTAGAGGTATAAGTAATGGTATGGTATACATTTTGTCAAATATTGTTAAACTATCTTACTTAGGGCAGAGAGCAGTTGATGTTTATTCTATTGACACAAAAGAGTATCTATATTCTTTTTTTATTCCTAACCTAGATGATGGACAGGAAGTGGAGGAGATAGTAGTTTTTGATAATTCACTTTATGTATTGCATGAAAATTCAAGTATCGTAAAATATAGACTTCGATAAATGAAGCATCAATAAAATTAATTTTAAATATATTTTCATTTGTACAAGAAATAGGTAAATGCAACTTAATAAATAGTAACTGCTAGTATTTTCGGCATTTCGTTTATAAGTCATCGGTATTCCGGATAGATAAAAAAAGCTGATTGGCATAATTGTGGATAATTATCTATTTTTTTACTTAATCATCTATTGAATAAAATCTTTGTATTTGATATCTATGGAGATTTTCTATTCGAGAAGAAATTGAATTTCAGTAAGCCAAACTATGTGCTTGTCTATGAAACTTACTTCGATAGAATTGGAGATAAATTATTTATAAGTACCAGATTTGATGGACCAATATCTCAGGCATTTAATGAATCAACTGTTTTGTCGATGTTTTCTTACCGAGATGGGACTTTTTTAAAAACCGTCGGGAATTTTCCCCCCATTTATTCGAAAGGAGCTCTAGCATTAAGTTAAAGTGATAATGTCAGTTATAAGAATGGATATCTCTATGTGCTTAATGTGGTAGGGGTTCGGATATTAAAAAAGTATGATTTAGGAGGTGAGCTTCTGAAATATTTTGAGATGAAAAGTGAGATCCATGATTCTAATATGTCTTATTTCAATGAGGATCCATCAGAGTCCCAATTGATGGATCAGTTTTTAAGTCTTGCTACAGATAAAACTAAGGATGATGGCATTTTCTATGCGGCCTACACACAATACGAGGATCGGAATAAAATATCCGGTGGCAGTACGTTTAGCTACCGACTAATGAAGATCGACTTGAGTAAGAAAACGATCAAGGAAGTTAAACTTCTAGAGCCTTGGTATTATTACGAATTACGCAATCTCCTGAGAGAAGTAAATGGCGATACGCTGACATTGATGATCAGGGGTATGGACGAAAACCTGTACTTAAAGCGATTTTTGTT
>JBLGAM010000105.1:0-11348 GCA_047612305.1 Planctomycetota bacterium
CGATTACTGCAAAAATGATAAGAACTACTATTGCGCCTACCAGATAGTACAATAGCTTATTTGATTTTTTGTTGGCCATGGTTTAGTTAAGATTAATTGGGTTACCAAGATAGAAGTCAAGAACTTTTACTCGGAAAATGTAGGTGTATTTAGCGTTTAATAAATCTGCTTGAGTGTTGAAAAGGTTGTTTTGGGCAACTTGAAAATCTACTGAGTTGATCGCACCTGCATTAAGCCGTTGTTGAGCAATCCGAAATGATTCTTCTGTTGCTTTCAACCTTATTAGATTTGCCTGATAAGATTGTTCAGCAGCGAGTGCACTAGTATAAGCTGTTTCGATATCTTGTCTCAAGGTATTTTTCGCCTCTGTTTCGGCAACTTCACTAATTTGCTGTTGAACCCTTGCACGTTGCACCGCTGCTTTATTGTTAAACTGAGAGAAAATAGGGATGCTCAGATTGAGATTCATTGATTGAGATAAATTGTTTTCAATCTGAGTGCCAAAACCTGGTTTTTCTGTGCCAAAAACCCTATCCACATAATTACTGAAAAGGTTAGCTCCTAATCCTAATGTTGGGAGATAGGCTCCTTTAGCAACTTTTACACTAAATCCAGCACTCTCTACATTCGCCTGTGCTAGTTTGATTTCCGGCATAATTTCCACAGCGGTATTAAAAATAGCCATAGGGGTTTCAGTTGCCATAAGATTGTCATTAATGACAAATTCTGGCTCCACAACTTGAAAATCATCTGTGAAAGGAATTTGCATCGCTTGCGAAAGGTTGAGCTTTGATATTCTAAGATTATTCCGAGAATTAATAACTTCCAACTCATTGGTTGCAGTTTGGGCTTGAAGATCATATTGATCAGCAAGAGGAAGTGAACCTGCCGCTACAAGCTTGCTAGTTCGATCCAATTGCTCCTTGGAGGTCGCTAATTGATTCTCCGCAATATTCACTTGCTCTCTATTAAAGACTACATTGATGAAAAGATTGATAATATTTAATGTGATATCATTTCTAGTCACTTCGATATTATAGAGACCTGCTTCCAAATTGGCCTTACTTTGATTTACATTGTTGTTGACTCTGCTTCCTGCAAACAGAGTTACATTCGTATTAGCAGAAAGGTTGATGTTACCGATCCTCGCTGTTTCAAACAAGTTGGTTACTGGGTTAATTGATCTACCCCATCGGAAACCAGTGCTGGCTCCTGTAGATAAAGTAGGTAATCTAGCTCCTCTATTTTGCATTAAAGTAGCTTCGTTACTGAGCTGGTTAAGCTCACTTCGTTTCAAGGTCAAATTGTTTTCCAAGGCTATGTTTACCGCAGTCTGCAAGTCATAGGGACCAGAAGGAATATCTTGAGCAATCGAAGGAAAAGCAAAAACGGCTAAAATAAATGTGCTCCAAAAGTATTTTTTCATGTGTGCTATTAAAGATCTATATCTGGTATGTAAATTATCTCTTTGATCCAGGGTATTGAATTCATGTATTCTAGTGTAATTTTTTGAATTCCTGAATCCATTTCTATCACGTGACACGCCTGATCATTTTTTCCTTTTCTAGATACAGACATGGTCGCAATATTTGCGTTTTCTTGTGCGATAATGCTTGCGATAAAGGCAATGGCTCCAGAAACATCATTCGCTTTAATGATTAAGCTGTGATTTTGTGCTGAAAAGTTGGCGGTAAATCCATCCACTTCCGCAATGTTTATTAATCCGCCTCCTAAACTTTCCCCAATTACTTCAATTAATTTATCGCCTTTCTTCAGATTCAGTTTGATGGTATTGGGATGATGAATTGAAGAGTTACCGATCGATTTGAATTTATAAATGATCCCTTTCTCTATGGCGATGTCTAAGGCCGTTTTGATTAGCGGTTCATCTGTTTTAAAATCCATCAAACCACCTATGATGGCCCGATCACTTCCGTGTCCTTCATAAGTTCGCGCAAATGAATTATAGAAAGTAACGATCGCTTCATCCGGTATACCACCTAATATTCTGACCGCTGCACGAGCAATCCTAACAACACCCGCCGTGTGTGATGAGGAAGGCCCAATCATGATTGGACCGATCATATCAAAAACGCTGCTTTTGTTTGCCATAAACAATTTTAGATTCAATTATAATGCTAAGGTAAAGTGATAACTAGGAATTTCTAGTGAAATTCTAATTAATTACCCCTATTTCGATATTAATGGTCCTTATAAAATATCTTTTTATTGCATTCCTTCTGATCAATCAATTAAAATGCACGATAATGAACACTTATGTGAACGATTATGACACAATCTTCTGAAGTAATAATTAGCTGATTCCAAAACGTAAATGGTCAATCAACAGAAATGCTTTAGGGATTTCAAAGATTAATTTGAGATTTGGATATCAAGTGTTTTTGAATCAGAATTTTTAGACTTTTAAGCTATTTTTATAGTGAAATTAATATGATTCGGATTTTTTTTCCCCCATTACAAACCTAAATCATTGAAGCTTTTTAATTCTTATGTCAAGTGGTTTTAACTGGGCTGAGTTAAACATTAAGCATCAATTGATTTGACTCAGCATTTTTTTTTAATATTAATCCAAAAGCCTTCAAGACTTGTAAATCTTCTTGTTATCAATCAGTTTTGTGATTTTTGCCGCACTTAATTCGAAAAAGTAAAAATTTTATTGTGCAGACGTTTGCGGATTATCTTATATTTAATGGTTTACACCATGAATTTTAGTTCATCACCATAAGAACACCCATCAAACCCAACACCTCATGCTATTAGAACCTTTAGATTTAGCCATCTTTATAGGCTATTGTTTACTCATTATTGGAATGGGACTTTTCGTCTCCCGAGAAAAAAAAGGACATATCAAAAACTCATCAGATTATTTCCTAGCATCTAAAGCATTGCCTTGGTGGGCTGTAGGAGCATCGCTGATCGCCTCTAATATTTCTGCTGAGCAGTTTATTGGAATGTCTGGTTCGGGCTTTGCACTTGGGTTAGCGATATCCACCTATGAATGGATGGCTGCCGCAACACTTTTGGTAGTAGCTATTTTTTTCCTTCCTATCTACATGAAAAAGGGGATTTATACGATGCCAGGTTTTTTGCTTGATAGATACGATTCAAGAGTTAGGACTACGATGGCCATTTTCTGGTTGCTTTTATATGTGTTTGTAAACTTGACCTCTGTACTATATCTAGGAGCGCTTAGCTTGAATACCATTCTCAATGTGCCTTTGGTATACGGAATCATAGGTTTGGCACTTTTTGCTATGCTTTATTCTATATATGGAGGTCTGAAAGCTGTTGCTTGGACAGATGTAGTTCAGGTGGTGTTTTTGATAGTAGGAGGTTTGGCAACTACTTATATAGCTCTTCAAATGGTTGGAAGTGGAGATGCTTGGGAAGGTTTGGGTTTGCTTCGGAGAGAAGCTTCAGATCATTTTTCAATGATACTTTCAAAGGGTGAGATGATGATTCCAGATGGAAAAGGAGGTACCAGAGATGCTTATCTTGATCTCCCTGGAATTTCTGTTTTAGTAGGAGGTATGTGGATTACCAATTTGAGTTATTGGGGTTTTAATCAATATATCACACAACGGGCTTTGGCTGCAAAAAACTTAGATGAGGCTCAAAAAGGAATGATCTTCGCCGGTTTTTTGAAATTATTAATGCCTCTTATTGTCGTGATTCCAGGTATTGCAGCATATGTAATAGTGGAAAACGGAATTGATGTAGGTTTTATTGAGTCGATGAAAGATCCAATAACTGGCTTGACAAAGTCAGATAGAGCTTATCCTACTTTATTACAGTTACTTCCAGTAGGTTTGAAAGGTTTAGCTTTTGCCGCATTAACCGCTGCAATTGTATCTTCATTGGCCTCAATGGCCAATAGTACTTCTACCATTTTTACCATGGATATTTATAAGAAATATTTTGGTCAAGATGCGAGTGAGAGTAAGCAGGTGAGAGTAGGAAGAATCACTGCTGCTGTTGCTTTTTTGGTTGCTGCTATTGTAGCTCCCGCATTAGGAGGGTTAGATCAAGCATTCCAATTTATCCAAGAATATACCGGCTTTATTAGCCCAGGAGTATTTGCGATCTTCTTTTTTGGTGTCTTTTGGAAAAAAACCACTTCAAATGCAGCGTTAGTAGGTGCGGCACTTAGCATTCCACTTTCTGTGGTATTGAAAATTGCTTTTCCAGATTTCCCATTTATTGATCGTATGGGTGTAGTATTTCTAATTCTGGCTGCTTTGATGATCGCAATTAGTTTGATTGAAGGGAAAGGAAAAGACCATGTAAATAGTATCGAAATCAATAAGGATCTTTTCAAGACCAGTACTGGATTTAAAATTGGAGCCTTCATTATTACTGGAATTATTGCTGCCCTATACATCGTGTTTTGGTAAAATTATAATTAATGAGAAAACTACTATTAGGAATAGATATCGGAAGTTCATCCATCAAAGTGTCCTTGTTGGATGCTGATTCGGGCAAATCCATTGGGTCAAAGTCTTTTCCGGAGGAAGAAATGCTAATTCAATCCCCTGAAAAGGGCTGGGCGGAACAGGATCCAGAAACTTGGTGGAAATATGTCCAGCAAGCGACAAAGTACGTTTTGTCTGGAGCAGCTGTTAAATCTAAAGAACTTCAAGGGATTGGAATAGCCTATCAAATGCATGGTCTTGTTTTGGTGGATAAAAACCAAAAGGTACTTCGATCGTCTATTATTTGGTGCGATAGTAGAGCTGTTGAGATCGGTGATGCTGCCTTCAGTGAAATAGGTGAGGAGTATTGCCTAAATCATTTGCTTAATTCACCGGGGAATTTCACGGCATCAAAACTCCGATGGGTAATCGAAAATCAACCTGAATTGGTTGCTAAAATCCACAAAATAATGCTTCCAGGGGATTTTATCGCCATGAAACTTAGTGGTGAGATTGTCACCTCTGAGACAGGATTGTCTGAAGGAATCTTTTGGGATTTCAAATCAAATGGAATTAGCCAAAAGGTTCTTGATCAGTATCATATTAATCCTAATTGGATTCCTAAAGCACTACCTTCTTTTTCTCAGCAAGGAAATGTGTCTGACCTTGCAAGCGAACTTACGGGTATCGAAGCTGGTGTTCCAATTACATATCGTGCTGGAGATCAGCCAAACAATGCCTTTTCACTTCAAGTATTGAAACCAGGAGAATTAGCAACTACCGCTGGCACTTCCGGAACAGTTTATGGAGTTTGTGACAAACCTCTATATGATCCAAAATCCAGAGTAAACACTTTCGTTCACGTAAATCATACGAAAGAAAACCCATCCTATGGAGTTTTACTTTGTGTGAATGGTACAGGGATTTTAAATAGTTGGATCAAAAAACTCATTGGTGGAAAAAAAATAGATTATCAGGAAATGAATAGGATGGCGTCTTCAGCTCCGATTGGTGCAGATGGCTTGGTATTTATTCCATTTGGGAATGGAGCAGAAAGAATCATGCAGAATAAGCCTGTTGGAGCACATTTGCTAGGAATAGATTTACTAAAACATTCGAAGAATCATGTCCTGAGAGCTGGACAGGAGGGAATTGTTTCTGCTTTGACATATGGCTTCCGAATCATGCAGGATATGGGAATGAATCTTAAAACAGTAAAAGCAGGACAAGCCAATATGTTTTTGAGTCCTCTTTTTAGAAAAACTTTCGTAAACATGAATCAAATTGTATTGGAGCTTTATGATACGGATGGGGCTCAAGGAGCGGCTCGAGGAGCTGGAATTGGGGCAGGTGTATTTGCTTCTACTTCCGAAGCTTTTGAAGGTCTATCCTTGTTGGAATCCGTCGAGCCAAATTCTAATTTCATCAACCAATACGAGGATGTTTATCAAAATTGGCTTAAGGCCTTAGAGAAAATTAAAAATTAAACAGTCAATAAAACCTATAAACCTACAATTCATGTCTAATATCTATTTTTCAAACATCGGCAAAATTCCTTTCGAAGGGAAAGATTCCGATAATCCACTTGCTTTTCGCTTCTACGATGAGAGTAGAATGATAGCTGGAAAGACCATGAAGGAGCATTTCAAATTTGCTATTGCCTATTGGCATTCCTTCTGTGGCACCGGTGGAGATCCCTTTGGCCCAGGGACAATCAAACATCCTTGGGATGTGGCTTCAGATCCTGTGCAGCGTGCAAAAGATAAAATGGATGCAGCTTTTGAATTCATCACTAAAATAGGTGCTCCTTATTATTGCTTTCACGACATTGATTTGATCGATGAAGGAACTAGTCTTTCGGAGTATGAAAAGCATATGCAGCTCATCACTGATTACGCAAAAGAAAAGCAAGACGCTACAGGCGTTAAGTTACTTTGGGGAACTGCCAACGTGTTTTCAAATCCTAGATACATGAATGGTGCATCCACCAATCCTGACTTTAGCGTTGTGGCATGGGCTGGAACTCAAGTAAAAAATGCAATTGATGCCACTATTAAGTTAGGTGGTGAGAATTATGTTTTCTGGGGAGGAAGAGAAGGGTATATGTCTTTGCTGAACACAGACATGAAGCGCGAGACGGAGCATTTGGCAAAATTCCTTACCATGGCTCGGGATTATGCACGAAAGAATGGATTCAAAGGAACCTTCTTTATTGAACCAAAACCTATGGAGCCAACAAAACATCAATATGATTACGATGCGGCAACGGTAATAGGATTTTTGAGACAGCACGGCTTAGACAAGGATTTCAAATTGAATATCGAAGTCAACCATGCAACACTTGCTGGTCATACCTTTCAACATGAGCTTCAGGTCGCAGCTGATGCAGGTATGCTAGGTAGTATAGATGCAAATCGTGGAGACTATCAAAATGGTTGGGACACTGATCAATTTGCTATGAACCTCCAAGAAATGACTGAAGCCATGTTAACGATTCTAACATCAACTGGTATTCAAGGTGGAGGAGTAAATTTCGATGCAAAAATCAGAAGAAATTCTACTGATATGGACGACCTTTTCTTAGCGCATATTGGAAGTATGGATGCATTTGCACGTGGAATGTTGATTGCTCAGGATATTTTGGATAAATCAGATTACTTAGAGCGTAGAAAAAATCGCTATTCAAGTTTCGATTCCGGAAAAGGTAAGTTATTCGAGGCAGGTGACCTTACATTAGAAGAGCTAAGAACTTATGCAATGGAAGTCGGGGAGCCTAAACAGATCAGTGGAAAACAAGAATACTTCGAAAATCTATTAAATCGTTACATTTAAATTATAGAGACCTTCGGGTCTCTTTTTTAGCTCCCTTAAAATGAAAAAGCTCCTAATTCTCTGTTTCGTTTCGATCTTATTTTCTTGTGATTCTGACAAGTTTGATTCGGAAGTGGTCTTGCCCACCTTATTTACTCATGGTATGGTGGTACAGCGGGATGTAGCTATTTCTGTTTGGGGAAAAGGGACTCCAGGTGAAAATGTTCGAGCTAGTCTAGCAGGATCGGTTGGTAGTGCAAGTGTTGAACCTGACAGCACCTGGATTATCAAATTACCTAAATCCAAAGCAGGAGGGCCTTTTGTGCTTCAAGTAAATGAGCAGTTGGTTGAAGATGTCTATATCGGTGAAGTCTGGCTAGCAGGAGGTCAGTCCAATATGGAGTGGTCACTCCAAGCTGACGTAATCGGGGCAGAGCAGGAGTTTGCAGAAGGCGGGAATCCAATGATTCGGTTTTTCAAGGTTCCAAAAAGATACAGTGCTATTCCGCAGAATATGTTGGTTGGCGGTCTTTGGAAAGTAGCCAATAAGGAGAATTTACCAGAATTTTCTGCTATAGCTTGGTTCTTCGCGAAGCGGAATAATTCAGAGCAAAATGTTGCTGTAGGTATCATCGAATCCAACTGGGGAGGTTCTCCTGCAGAGGGCTGGACGGACGTGGAGATTTTGGCAGCAAAAGATCAGTCTTATCAGGCTGAAGCAAAAGATATACTAGATAATAGGGAAAAATGGGAAAAAGAGAATCTCGCCAATGAAAAGAATCGAGAGCTGAGAGATTTAATGGTTGCCAAACCAGATAGCATCACCGCTCAACAAGTTTCATCCTTAGGCTATAATGATAGCCAATGGAGCTCGATAAATTTACCTTCAGGAAATCCAATGCAGCATATCGCTTGGTTGCGAAAAAAATTCAGACTCAACAATACCGATGAGGTGACTCTTCACATTCCTGATATCAATCAAATGGCTTTTGTTTATTTAAATGGAGAGCAAATATATTACAAGGATTGGGGCAATAGCATGAGTGAGCTTATACTTCCTAAAGAACTTTTACTTTCTGGGTCTAATATGCTGACCTTTAGAATAGTAAATACTTGGAATAATCAGCCTTCTTTGGGAAAAAAAGGCGAAATGTATTTGCTCCAAAATGGAAAGAAAATATCCTTAGAAGGAAATTGGATTTATTCTAATTCGCTAGTCGAGCCTCAACTTCCAAAAGTGGATTTTTATGCTTTCAAGCCTGGAATGATGTATAACTCAATGATACTTCCACTAGTTAAATACCCTATCAAAGGAGTGATTTGGTATCAGGGAGAAAGCAATGCAGGCCGTCATAAAGAATATAAGGACCTCTTTTCTACAATGATCACCAATTGGAGAAACGTGTGGAAAATCGGAGATTTTCCGTTTCTATTCGTGCAGCTTGCAAACTTCATGGAGCGTCAAGAAGTGCAGCCTGAGAGTAATTGGGCATTTTTGAGGGAAGCTCAGACTAAGACACTCGAACTTCCAAATACAGGAATGGCAGTAATCATCGATATAGGTGAGGCTGCGGATATCCATCCAAAAAACAAGAAAGACGTGGGTGAAAGACTTTGGCTTCAGGCTCGTAAAGTGGCTTACGGAGAAAAATTGATCGCTTCAGGACCCAGATTTGAAAGTTTTAGCCGAGAAGGAAATAAACTGAAAATCAAATTAAAATCTACCGGAGATCAGCTCAAACTCAAGGAAGGAGAGGAATTGCTAGGATTTATATTAGGTGATTCAAAAGGCAATTTTTCTTCCATAAATGCAGAATTAGGCGATGATTCAACGGTTTTAATCACATTACCTGAATCCTTGAACTCTGGAGAAATACGGTACGCTTGGGCAGATAATCCAGCAGTGAATCTGGTCAATAAAATAGATCTTCCTGCTGAACCTTTTCGATTTAGATTTAAATAATATGGTTATACGGAATTCTGCCAGTAACCTTATTTCCTTTGCTTTACTAGACTGGTGACATGTGTCCGATAACCGATGTGTGCCAAACTCAGGTTTTAACCTCATTTGCTAAATGCTAAATGCCCTTACTGGCAAAGTAGCGTATATTCAGATTAAATAAATAGAAATAATGAAAGAAAAAGGGTCAAGTGCAAAAGCTTGACCCTTTTTTAGTTTTTAGAATTAGCCAAACTAATTTCTGCCTGAATAATTAAATTTACTTGTTCCTGATATTCAGCTTTTGATGGGATTCCCACCGTATTCTCTAAAAAGTCAATTGTAGAAAACATCACTCCTTCCCAATCTTTGGAAGTTACTGAACTTGCGATTACGTGATCACCTGTATTAGGGAAGGCTTTCTTAAATTTTAAATTTGCAGGTGTACTCACTTGATCGAACATCTCAAGCATTTTTGGAACGGAGACTACTAAGTCTTGCACCGAATCATTTTTGTAATAATAACCTAGAAATAGGGGTTGTTTAATTTTTTGAAAAGTTGACTTATTCATCTCACTGTACATGAGGACAGCCAAACTTTCATAACCATTCACATGAATCTGATCCGACCAATAAGAAAGTTTTTCTCCTTCACGCTTTTGATGGAGAACCTTATTATCCATCATGGTCATTTCCATCAGTTTTTTACTCCATGGGGAGAAAAATGCACCTAGCTTTTCCCCATTATCTCTAATTGCTGGTGAATAAAGTACGAAGGCTTTTATGTCCGGTTGTTGACTAGCTAGTAAGATGCTCAATGCTCCTCCCATTGACGTTCCAACGATGATAACTTCATCACCTAGGCTTTTCCCAATTTGATAGGCTTCACCTGCAGCATTTGCCAAATCCTGAGCGGTTAAGTATTCCATACCATTTGCACGGTTGATTCCATGCTCTGGAAGTCGGGTTACAAAAAGATTTGCTCCGAAGTGTTCAGCAAGAAAGCGGTGAACAGGATCTCCTTCCATTGGGCTGGCACTGAAACCGTGGATGTAGACTATCGAATAGGGTGTTTTACTCTTATTTGAGTTATCTGCCCAGACGATGTACGCTTCATTACCTTGCTTTAATTCTTTTACAGTATCTTCTCGATTAGCTATATATTTTGATAGTTCATTTAGTCGGGTTGGGACTGTAGGGAATTCAATGGTGAGTTCTTGAGTACTTACTTTAGGTCCAAGCATGTAGACAATGACTAAGATCATTGCCGTTGCAAAAAGGCCTAAAAATATTCTTTTGAGCATGATTAATTAATTAGCAAAGTGGGTGAGGTTGATTCTACGATTTTTTGAGTTCCGTTCTTAAAGAACACGATGGTCTTGGTTTTTAATTTAGTGTTAGAAGTCGGGGCTCTCTGTAGAGTCAATGAAATAATACTTGAGATTTTGGAGAAATCCCTAAATTCTGAAAGGCGAATATCATTTTGAGACTCAAATAAATAAGAAATATCTGTTCCTGTTTGAATTCCTTCATAGGGAGCAGCTAAAATAATAGCGATATTTGACATGTTTCGGACGTCATATAATGCAGCGCAAGATAACGCATAAGCATTTCCTGGAAAATTAAAGGTGCTTGAAGATTGACTGATCTGCTCAATAGTAAAATTGAAATTAAATCTGAAATCCTTAAAAATCACCTTATCTGCTTCTGTCGAGTACTTTCCGTTCTTATAGGGTTGATATAAAACCTCAAAATCTTTCAGATTAGATTTTAGGCCGACCTTAGAACATTCGCCAAAAGGATTAAAATCAACATTTTCAATGCAAGCACTCAAAACTAAAAGAGCCATATAAGAAACGGAGAGGAGCAAAGTGGCCTGAATATTCTTTCTTCTTAAGATCAATTTTTTAAAGTTCTTCATTTCTTCAAATAATTATATCAAGGATTTATTTACTCTTTCATTATGTACATGTCCTCAAAAACTAACAAGTTAGATAAATATATTCGAAACTTTGTACGTACTATTGAGTTAAATATCTTTAAAAATACTATGAAAAAATTTTTCCCTGCTATTATTCTTTTTCTTCTAAGCATTTCTGCTTTCGCTCAAATAGACCAATCTCCATTGCCAACAAAGGCTATTTACGTGGAGTTAGGAGGAGCTG
>JBLGAM010000106.1:0-11325 GCA_047612305.1 Planctomycetota bacterium
AAAATAAGGCCCTGGCACTCAATGAATTTGGAAATGGACTCAACCATCAAGAAATGTTGGATGAGCCTAAAGGCTCAAATGGAATTGCAATTTCCGGCGAATTGACCGAGTCAGGCAATGCCATGCTTCTTATTAATCCGCATACATCCTTCTATTTCCGACCAGAAGTTCATGTAGTGAGCGAAGAAGGCCTGAACGCCTATGGAGCAGTCACTTGGGGACAGTTTTTTGTGTATCAGGGGTTCAATGAAAAAACTGGATGGATTCATACGTCGACATTTGTGGATTTCATAGATGAGTTCGTTGAAGAGGTCACGGAAAAAGACGGAAAATTTCAATACCAATATGGAGATGAAATGCGGGACGTGGAATCTCAGCAAGTCACGTTGAAATACAAAGAAGGTGATCAAATCAAAGAAAAAGTATTCACATTCTATCGAACCCATCATGGCCCGATTACTCACAAAATTGAGGATAAGTGGGTGGCTACTAAAATCAATTGGGATCCGGTCAACGCGCTGACACAAAGTTATACTCGAACCAAATTGGCGAACTATACCGAGTTTAAGAAGATGATGGATATCAGAACCAACTCTTCAAACAATACTGTCTTTGCTGATGCAGAAGGAAATATTGCTTATTTCCATGGCAATTTCATTCCCAAGCGCGATGATAGCTTTGACTTCCAGCGTCCGGTAGATGGGTCAGATCCAAAGACTGATTGGACTGGAATCCATACGGTGGATGAAAGCATTTTGATTTTGAATCCTAAAACAGGTTGGATTCAAAACACGAATTCTACGCCTTTTACAGCCGCTGGAGAGTTTAGCCCCAAGCAGGTAGACTATCCAAAATATATGGCTCCTGATCAGGAGAATTTCCGTGCACTTCATGCCGTGAAAGTATTGAAAGAAGCAAAAAATCTGACTTTGGATAGTTTCATTACCATGGCTTATGATCCCTACTTGCCAGCATTTGAGGCGTTGATCCCGATGCTGTTGAAGGCTTATGATGAAAAAGGAGTAGCAGATCCTCAGTTGACCGAGCCAATCAAAGTCATTCAGAATTGGGATTACCGAACTTCCAAAGAATCTGTAGCTATGTCTTTGGCACATTTCTTCGGGATGAATTTTATGCAAAATCATGGAAACATCAATTATCTGATTCCTTTTAATGCCCCATTCGGAGAAGCACCAAATCCAAGCTCCAGCGAAATTTTAGCGACTTTTTCTGAAACGATCGAAACGATGGATGCTGACTTTGGAAGCTGGAATACGCCTTGGGGAGAGATCAATCGGTTCCAGCGACTGACTGGAGCGATTGATTTAAAGTTTGATGATAGCAAACCTTATATCCCCGTTGGCCTAGCTTCAGGGACATGGGGGGCTTTGGCTGCTTATGGCGCAAGAAGCACCGAAGATGCCAAGCGACTCTATGGCTATCGTGGAAATAGCTTTGTGGCAGTAGTGGAGTTTGGGGAAAAAGTAAAAGCCAAGAGTATGCTAGCAGGTGGTCAAAGTTCAGATCCCAATTCGCCACACTTTTATGATCAAGCTCAGCGCTACGCTGATGCCAACTTCAAAGAAGTAGCCTTTTACCGAGAAGATGTAGAAAAGCGCATGCAGGAGAAGTATGTGCCCGGGAAAAGGGGGAAGTAATATTTCGGACATAAAATTTCAGAAATCAGAAAGCTGACGTAAGAGGGATGAAAAGCCAATGCGAAAAATCGGGTTGACTGGAAGGTGAAAAAGCCAGAATGTAAATCTGGACTTTTTCCTCCCCACCTCACAATCCTGACCTTGGTGGCTAAGCGAAGCCGAGGCCGTTTGGTAAAGCATCTATCACTCGCAATAAAGCGGATAATCCTACTGACTAGAAATACTATCTATCTTTGTAATTTAAGAGGCGTAGACTAAATAGTGGTAGCCACTAGTATTTAGGCTTTGAGCTCATTTCTAATAGTAGCTCTCCGCCCTTGGTAAGTTCATTGTGCCGAAGCTCCCAATTGCTAATTGTTTTTCCATTCCAATTTCCGGATTGCACATAGACGTTTTCAATCGTATTATTCAGCGTCTTGATAATGAATTCCTTTCCGGTATAGTATGCTGGATTTAAGCTGATTACGATCCGGTCAAAAATTGGACTTCCGATCTGGTATGCTGGGTTTTCTTCTGTACCGCCGTTCATTTGAAACAATCCGATTTTCATCAAAACAGCCAAACTCCCCATTAATCCTTGATCCTCATCACCATTGTATCCATTTTTAGGACTTAAGTCTGAGTAGACTTTTTTCACAATCGCCCGAGACCAATACTGCGTTAAGTCGGGTCTTCCGAGTTTATGGAAAATAAAGGCAGTCTGGATGGAAGGTTGATTTCCGTAATTGATCGGAATTCTTCGGTACTCTGGATGGGTTTCTTGCGAATGAGAAGTGCCCGAGGTAAATCCCAATTTTTCTGATTCTTCAAATGAAGCATTCAATCGTGCGATGGTTTTCTCTTTCCCACCCATTAAAGTTGCCAATCCATCCAAATCATGCGGTACAAACCAAGTTCCCTGACTTCCATTTGCCTCGTTGAAGCCCGCATTATATTCGTAAGGATCGAAAGGTGTCTTCCATTTCCCATCCACATTTTTCGGTCGCATCCACTCTGATTCTGTATCAAAGGTGTTGGCATAGTTTGTTGATCGGTCCAAGAATTCATTCGCTACAGCAGTCTCTCCAAGTGCTTTTGCAAACTGGGCAAGTGTCCAATCCTGATAAGCATATTCCAGAGTCAGGCTTGGACCATCTTGATGAAAGCCGAAATTCCCCTCAGGAATCGGCCAAGGTACATAGCCATTTTTCAAGTAATAGGACAATCCACCTCCCAGAGAAGTACGATGCTCGTAACCTGCCTTTTCCATAATTCCTCCTGGGCGATGATTTTTTAGAAGTCCTTCGAAAGCCATCGCTACATCAAATCCTCGGATTCCTTTCTGATAAGCACTGACAATAAATGGCGTACTGGAAGCCCCAGTCATCACATAAGTGTAATTGCCTCCAGATGGGCCGCGGGGAATCAATCCTCCATCTTGGTAGTAACGTAACATGGAATTCACAAATTCCTCCGTGATCTCTGGGTAAACCAAGTGCCAAAGCGTATTGATGGTCCACTGGGCACCCCAGAATGAATCCGAATTGAAATGTCTAAACTTCGGTTTACCATTTTCATCCAAAGGAATTTGCTTGGTCAGATGAGTTCCGCTGGTCATATCTGCATATTTCCCATTTACATCAGAAAGAGTTCTTCTGCCTTGAAGTGCGTGAAATAAATCGGTGTAAAACCGTCTTCTGTCTTGAAGCGTCCCACCTTCAACTTTGATTCTGCTGAGGTAGCTGTTCCACTCTTCGAAAGCATCTTTCTGTATGCCATCAAAATCCCAAGCTGCTAATTCTGTATCCAAATTGAGCATGGCTTGGGCTGCGCTGACGTAGGAAATCCCCACTTTCATGAGAAGCTGTTGCTCGGCATTATCGAAAGTTAAAAGCGCTCCTGAGTCTTTGCCTTTGATCTGGGTGAGATCAGCGCTGATGCCGCTTTCTGACCAACCTGTAATTGTAGCGATGGGCCTATTGAGTTTTATTGCAAAAAAGATGGGTGTTTTACGAGGCCTTCTGATGGTAGGGCCATTGATCAAATGACCTTGTAGCGTGTTTGAATTGACTTGAATAAGCTCCCCATCAATAATTTCGGATGGCCCGAGTGGTCCTCCCAATCTGATCATCACTTGCTGTGTACCCTGTTCTGGAAATGAATAGCGGTGAAATCCAGTTCGGAGGGTGGAGGTAAGCTCAACCTTGATGCCGTACCGATCCAACATGACTTGATGGTAGCCCGGTTTTACGATTTCCGTTTCATGGGAAAAAGGTGAGCCGAAATCTCTCTTTTCATCCAAACTGATATTGGAGACTGGCAAAACAGAGAGCGCGGAAAGCTGCCAGGCGTGAACATGACTCAGACCTTTGATTGAGTCACTTTCATAGCGATAGCCCGAGCCCCAAGCGCCTGCGATATCGGTGTCAGGGCTGAGATTCACCATCCCGAAAGGTCTGGTGGCAGAATTGAAAAAGAACCAGCGTGAATTTTCACTGTCAACGTAAGGGTTTACTAGCGCCGCAGGTTGTTCAGAGTTTTGGGCTAGCGAACTAAAAGTGAGTTGAAAGAAGAGTACAGAAAAGAACAGATTCAGGTGCATTTGGAGGTCGATTTGGGAAGAGTATCAATAAAGTTTCAAATTCTGACAAATCAAACCTGCTTTGGCCTGTTCGGGAAAGATTTGAATTAGTTGTTTTGGAGAAACTGAGTGGGGAACCTAGATTATTAATCAGAAAGCTAAAATGAGAAGTCTTAAAGGTGTCAAATCGAAAAGTCTGGAAATGTTCATCTTTTGGAAAACAAATGTGCAAGTGAGAGGATTGAAATGGATATTTATCCTTTCAGATTCTAATTTTTATGTTCTTTGAAGACGGAGCCTGAGGCGAAGTGCCGAAGTCATTAAACCATCCATGACCATAGGCGTAGCGAATGGATGATAGAATGCCCAACCCCTCAGCCTCCCGCCCACAATCATTTTTTGGGAAACAAGTGTGCATGCGGGAGGATGGAAATGTTTTTTTGACCTGATATTCTCTGGATAGCTTTAAGTAAGCAAGGGATTGATTTCCTTTTGTACCTTTATCTTATGAAAGAAGCAGAAAAAATCAGCGGTCGAGTAGTTCGTTACTTAGAGGATAAAAACTATGGTTTTATTGAAAGCGAAAAAGGAGCTACTTTTTATTTCAAAAATGATAGAAAGCGACAGAAAGAATTAAAGAGAGAAGGGAAAATTGATAAAGTGCATAATTTTTCATCCGGGGATGAAGTGACTTTTATACCTGCTAAATCTCCAGATCCAGCTTTAGGAGCATTGGCCTCGGAGGTACGTTTTGTGGGAAATACCGGAAGAACTATTTTGGCTGATGAGTCGGATCAAAAAGGGGTTCTTCAAGGAATTTTAAAGAAATTGGAGGATGATAGCTGGTTTGTGATTCATACTACCACGGGTGTTTATGTGCCATTAAGTATTTCGAACTGGGAAATAGACCTGGGAAAAACTTATGATTCTAGAGTTGATCAGCCTGTTGGTTTCAAACTTACTCAAACCCATAGCTTAGATAAATTGACTGCCATCCTTAGTGATCGGAAATTCAGTCCTAACTTTCAATTATTGAGAGATCACTATGACGACCAGACTACGTTGAAGGTGACGATAACTGGAAAAAACCAGCATGGTTACTTTGCGAAATTAGCCTTCGGCGATTTTGTAGGTTTTATTAAACTAGATAAGAATGCCTCGAGGATTCAAGCGGATGAATACAAACAAATCCAAAAGGATCAGGAAGTATGGGTGAAGCTACAGCGACTTCAAGAAAATCAAGTTCAGTTGCCACTTTCTTTCTACGGTTCAGAGGAGCAGAATTGAATTGATTTGGGGAAGATGGCGATTCCCTGAATCGAGTTTAAGAGAATAGCTACAACTTTTAAAAAATAAAAAAGGCAGGAAGAGCGAACTCCCTGCCTTTACAACTAAAAATCATCAATTCTAAAAAGGAAGATCTGCTTCCATTTTTTCCTTTCGCTCTGAGCTACCCATCAGCAGGAATTCATTCACTACGATTTCGGATATGTAGCGCTTCACGCCATCTTTGTCGCTGTAGTCGCGGTTAGAGATTTTGCCTTCAATGGCGATCTCAGATCCCTTGTCTGTATATTTTTCGATTAGCTCGGCATTCTTGCCCCAGATCACCAGCCTGTGCCAAGTGGTTTCGGTGATTTTCTCACCTTTTTGATTTTTGTAGGTTTCGTTGGTAGCCATGTTTACGTTACCTACGATTTTGCCACTTTCAAGGGTTTTTAATTCGATTTTGGATCCCAAGTGACCGATTAGCTGAACTTTGTTTCTTAGCGCATTCATAATGTTTGTTGTTTTGGTTAGAAAATTTGTTTGTCGTTTTCGCTAGAGGAAAAACTTATGATCCAAAGTTGCAGGTTCGGTCAAGGCTGATTCGGTTGCTACCCATTTGTATCCGACTATAGTCAATTGCTGTCGGGTAAATAGGGGATTGAGAGGTTTTGACTGCTTAATTTTTCAAGAAAAAAGTTTAGGTTTAAGAAAGCGAAAAAAGAAATACCCGGAGTTGTGGGTATATTATGTTGGAGTGCAATTAAAATGAAACACCAAGTTCAAATATTATCGGTCGACCTAGTGAACAAGTTTGAAGGGACTGTTCAGTTTGAAATAAACGGGAACGGCCACAAAGTATTTTTCTATGGAGAAGAATACGAACCAGGGCAAAATGTTGAAGTTGAACTTGACCATTTAGAATCACCACTTGAATGGGATGCGATTTTTAACGGGAACACGGACAAAGAATTAAAAATTGAAAAGTCGAAGAACTCGGAATGGAGTTACTACGGATATGGGGAAATAAAATTAATTGACCCTATAACTGCCGATTTCGGTGACATTCAATTGGAACTTGGTAATTGGACTAATGATCGGAAAGTAGTTGGCGAATACATTTATTGGACAATTGAACGCTTAGATATTCGAAAAATCGAAGAATAGTATGAGAAACGAAAAAGACGAATTAATATCAAAAAAAGTAGGTTATGAAGCGATACTTTACTGCTTGAAAGCCTATTGGAAAAATAGTGGATCTAGTGATTTAACTGATGTTCTAAGTGGTGGCGAATACTGGAAGGGAACAGACGAACCAGCGGACTCAGCGTTTTGGGAATATTGGACAGAAGCAATTGAAAAAGTCAAAATAGACGGACCGATGTACAAAGAAATGAAATAAAAACTGCACAAGACAACACATATACGCAATGCCCTTCGGGACACTGCGTATAGCCTGAACGTTATATACCATTTGAGAACACAACAGAAAAGTAATAAATGATAGAAGTTCAATCACTACAAAATCAATTAATCTACAAGCATTCTTTCACAGAAAAAGAGGCTGACTTTTTTGTGTCTCATTTCACAAAGCGTAAGGTCAAAAAAAGACAATTCATTATACAACCTGACTTTATTGCAAAGTATCGGGTTTTTGTTGCCCAAGGCACATTTAAGGCATATGTTATCGATAAGAATGGACAAGAGCAAGTTATATCGCTTGCTATGGATGGTTGGTGGATTTCAGACCCTAATAGTTTTATCTATCAACAACCTGCTACAATGTTCGTAGAAGCATTGGAAGACAGTATTATCTTACAATTGGATTTTGAAAACGAACAAATACTAAAATCCCATAGCCATAAATTTGAAACCTTTTTTAGAACTGCAGCTGAAAGAGGGTTAGCCTTTACACAACGTAGATTAATAGCGAGTTTAACACTTACTGCCGAAGAGCGATACGAACAATTTGCTCAAAAATATCCTGATTTTCTGCAGCGTGTTCCACAATTCGCTATTGCTTCTTATTTGGGTATGACCACCCAATATCTTTCCCGAATCAGAAACAAAAACACCAAAAGTTAAGCTAGTTTCACTTCATTTCTTAATCCAGTAGATTTTTACCCGTTTACTATTCCCTCACTTTTGTCTTGTTAATTTATAGCAAGTCGAAATGAAACAGAAAAAAGTAATCCTGATTACAGGAACGAGCAGAGGTATAGGTAAAGCTACCGCTGAATATTTAAAAGCCAAAGGATATATTGTTTATGGCTCATCAAGAGGAGCAGCCAACATAAGCATTAATCAATTGCAACTTGAAGTCACAGATTTTGAATCGTGCAAAAGTGCTGTGGAAGAAGTTGTAAAGAGAGAAGGTCAATTGGATGTTCTTATCAATAGTGCCGCATACGAATTAGTGGGTGCACATGAAGAATATACAATGGAAGAAATTCGTAACCAAGTTGAAGTGAATTTCTTTGGTGCGTTGCACATGATGAAAGCTACAACCACACAAATGTTAAAGCAAAAATCCGGGAATATTATCAATATCTCTTCCATTGGTTCTGATTTTGGTTGGACTTTCAACGGGGCATATAGTGCTGGGAAATTTGCATTGCATGGCTATTCGGAAGCGATTAGAAGAGAATTTTTGCCTTTGGGAATCAATGTTTCCTTGATTTCTCCTGCGGGAGTAGCAAGTGGAACTACCAATATATCCGTTCAACACTCAAAAAATAGGCATCCACTTTTTGAAAAAGCAAGCAATGCAGCATTTGAAGCTTCTCATAGCGGAGGTGATTTAAAAATGGCAAGTAGCATGGAAACTGTTGCTCAAACCATAGAAAAAGTCATTGAGTCTAAATATCCAAAATTTATTTATCGTGTAGGTTTTGTACCGAGATTGATGCAGTTCATGAACACTATCCTTTCTCAAAAAGGATTTGAAAAATTTTATATGAAGGCACTTAAAGTACCTACACAAGCACCAAGTAATTATTAATTCCAAATGAATAACAATCAACCAAAAAAATATGTGGTTTTTGGAGCAACTGGCAACACTGGAAGACAAATGCTTCCTTTGTTATTAGAGGCTGGACATTCAGTGAGAGCATTTGTAAGAACGCCTCGTAAATTAACTATCCAGCATTCTAATTTAGAAATAGTACAAGGAGATATTACCGACACAGAAGCTGTTCGAAATTCCATAAAGGGAATGGATGCTGTGATAAGTTTAGTGGGTGGACCATTAGGAGATAGGACTTACAAAGGTGGATTACTACTTCCTTATATTAAAACTGTCCATGAAGTTATGAGAGCAAATGGTTTAAATATTCTCTTGTTACAAACAGGTGGTGCTTCTAAAATTAAGGGAGAAAAATTTAATTTCTTAAGGGACATAATAGTTAAAAAGTTTGATGGTCCTTTAAGAGGCGACCACGGGGTACATATCGATAATGATGCCGCTATAAACTACCTAGAGAGTAATGCAAACGATATCGATTGGATTATTACTAGGCCTCCTCTTTTAGTTGATGGATTCTCAATGGGCAAGGTGGGTGGTTTAGATGAACTTCCCTGGCCACCAAAAATTACATTTAAGGATATGGCAGCCTATAATGTTCATCTGTTAGGTGATAAAAAAGCCATTAAAACAGCCAAATATGTGGGCTATCCGCAAACTACCTTCCACCTTCCGAGCTATGCAGGTTATATTGTTTCAGTCCTTGTTCTAGTCTTAGTGGGTATTTTCCATTATTTTTTTTCTAATTAAATTTAAGCAAAATGAATAAAAACAAATTAATATTCAGAATCACAACAGGTCTTTTGGCCTTAATGTACCTAGGTGGAGGGGCTCGTTATTTTATTGAGTTCCAAGAAATGTCTGACATCTTTGCCACTTTACAATTTCCAAGATGGTTACACCCTCTTTTAGGCGTAACCAAATTTATGGCAGTAATTTCCCTTTTGACCATCTTTTTTGATGTAAAAGCGAATCCGAAATGGCTAAAAGAGTGGACTTATACAGGTATATTTTTCAACGGAGCATTAGCCCTAATTGCTCACCAAATGATTGATGAACCGTTTGAATTATCCGTGCCAGCAATTATGGTTATCCTATTGGTTATCATTTCAAGAGTGCTTTGGGGGAAATTGAACAACTTTACCGCTCTTTAAATAGTGGATTTTCAAAGCATAAAAGTTGCTGTAATTGGTAGTTCTATTGGCGGATTGAGTGCAGCCAATGTGCTCAACCGCTTAGGTTTTGAAGTAACTGTTTTTGAAGCGTTTTCAGAAGGGTTTCAGAATCGTGGTGGCGCTTTAGGTTCAGTAGATATTCAATTACTTCAGACCATTTTACCAACAAGAAATATTGAAAAACGCATTGGTAATCACGGACATTTTTATGGGGATTTATGGCGATATCTATATGAAGGTTTACCTAAATCCTCGATCAAATTTGGAGTTGATATACAAGAAATACACAATCCCGAAAGTCTAAAGCCAATATTAAAAATCCAAGGCAAACTTCAAGAATTTGATTTAATAATTGGTGCAGACGGAGGAAAATCAACCATAAGAAAATATGTTACGGATGTAGTACCTCAATATGCAGGCTATACTTTATGGAGAACGCTACTTTCTACTGACAAAATTGGCTTCCCACCAAATGGAAGTAAAACCATCAATGGAATACGCTACGAAACTCTTGGATTTCCTTTTATCGGGGCAAACCAAGAATCCTTATGGAATTGTGGTGTGTATATGGCAATGCCCGAGTCGGAGGTTGAAAAACCGACAAGAAACAGACAAGTAAGCACCCAAAATTTTAAACAATTACCCGAATGGTTTTTGCCTTTTATAGACCATTTATTTGACAAGCCCACTTTAAAATTTTGGGAAACTGCCAATCAATACGGCAAAGTATCACCGCACCCAGTTTGGGAATTTGTAACAGAAAAAGTAGTCCAAAATCGGATTCTACTCTTAGGTGATTCTGCACATATGGCAAGTCCGAGAACAGGTGCAGGTGCATTTTCTGCAATGGTGGATGCGGTCGTTTTAGAAACTTCTTTCAAACAAGGGGAAAACATAGTCGAATCGCTAAAGTTGTACAATCAAAATACCGTTGACAGAGGAAGAGAATTGTACACTCGTAGCCGACAATCAGCTTCTTACTTTGCACCTGGAAACAGAAAAATTATATCGCCAAAAGTGTTAATAGAAAGACTTCAAAGCCAACAAAAATTCAATATGTAATGAAGAAAAACGGTATAAAAAAATTTATAAAACCAATAGCGGTTTGGGTGTATATTCGAACCGTTTTTGCATTTAGTTAATTATTTTTTTATCCGAAAAGGTAAGTGCATTTAAATACCTTACTGCTCTTATACAAACCTTTAGTAGAAATAAAAAATTTGAAGTATCAACTTGGATAGCTGAGTATGAAGAGTTTCAAATCACTATTTATAAAAAATTTAAGTATTCTGGGTTGTACTCACAAGGTAGAAAACTCCAAGGATGATTGGTATAATCATCATATCAGACAATAATTTTAGGAGCTTTGAGAAAACAGTGTTACAAGCAGCCTTAGTTTCAAGTAGAAAAGAAGCAATCTGTTTTTTATCCTCAAGCACTCTTATTTCAATTCAAGTTCTTTTACCCAGGTTAATGCTTCGGGTTCGGTTTCAAAAATTTTGTAAGGTACAGGTTGATTTTGGAATGAAAAGATCATTTTTAGGATTCCACGAATCGCAACGTTTGGAATAATATAGGCAGTTCCCACACAAAAGGTCTGCATCAGTTTCTCATTCTCCTTCAACCAATCTGCTTGCATCTTTT
>JBLGAM010000107.1:0-11285 GCA_047612305.1 Planctomycetota bacterium
GAAGGAATCCGCTGGAGGGGAACTGTCAATGCCAGCCAGCGAATCGAAATGCAAGCGGCTCAAAATGTCGGTCAGGTGATTTTAGGACTTAATCTCAAATGTGCTTCCTGCCACGACAGTTTTATAAGTGACTGGAAATTAGAGGAGGCCTATGCCTTTGCTAATGTTTTTGCCGACTCTACTCTGGAAATCAGTCGATGTGAAATTCCAACAGGGAAGTTTGCTAGAACTAAGATTCTTTGGGAAGAGCTGGGCGACATTGATAGTGCCGCTTCCAAAGCAGAAAAGCTTCGTCAATTAGCCGATAAACTGGTACAGCCTTCCAATGGAAGAATGTACCGCACGATCGTGAATCGAGTTTGGAAACAAATGATGGGACGGGGAATCGTGGAACCTGTAGATGAAATGGATAACCTTCCTTGGAGTCAGGATTTATTGGATTGGCTAGCAGTGGATTTTGTGGAAAATGGGTACGATATCAAGCGATTGATTTATCAGATTACTTCATCCAAAATCTACCAAAGTGAATCTATCCCAATTGCTTCTCCTGATTTGCTTTTGGCAAGTGACTTCAAATTCCAAGGGTTGATACGAAGGCGAATGACTGCAGAGCAATTTTCCGATGCAGTGAGCAATTTGGCATCCCCACTATTTGATTCTGCGGAGGTTAGATTTAGACCCTATGAATTGATTCCTGAGTTAGGGAATCAAGCCGAATTTGCCCGCGCTTCTCTTGTTGCTAACAATCCCTTTCTGACCTCGCTTGGAAGGCCAAATCGTGAAATAGTTTCCACCAGCAGGGACTCTCAAGCGAGTTTGCTTCAAGCTTTGGAATTGACAAATGGTGCAAAGCTGAATAGCGCTTTAGAAAAAGGTGGAGCTCGCTGGGTTATGAATTATTCAGATCCCAACAAGTTGACTTTAAAGTTATTCACTCAAGCTCTATTAAGAGCGCCCACCGCAGAAGAATTAAGGGTAGCCAATCGTCTTTACGCGGGAAAAACTGAAGCCACGAAAACCCAAGACTTGTTATGGTCTATATTTCTATTACCTGAGTTCCAAATGATCTATTAAGCCATGAATCAATCCAACAGTCGTAGAGATTTTCTAAAAAAAACCAGTGCTGCCACCTTATCTACTTTGGGTATGGGCAGCCCCTTAGCAGGATTACTTTCCTCTTGCGAAAGCAGAATCCCAAGTACTGCTGACTCGGTGATTTTACTTTTCATGGCTGGAGGCATGGCACATACGGAGACTTTTGATCCCAAAAAATATACACCTTTCCGAAAAGGGATGGAAGCAAAGGAAGTCTTGAGCACGTTTCCTACTATCCCGACTAAACTGGATGATATCTTTTTTTCCGAAGGTTTGGAAAATATCGCCTCTGTGATGGATAAAGGCACCTTGATTCGATCGTATCAAGCGGCTGATTTAGGACATATTTTGCATACTCGGCATCAATACCATTTTCATACCTGCTACGAACCGCCACAGTCAGTTGTAGTGCCACATCTGGGGAGCTGGATTGCAAAAGAAAAAGGAGCGCTAAATTCGGTAATCCCTCCCTTTATCAATATCGGTCAGCGATTCTCGGTAGGTGAAGGAGAAGAATTGAAAGCCTTTCACAGTGCTGGATTTTTGGGGTCGGAATTTGGTCCCTTTCTAATTCCTGATCCCACAGCTGGATTGGATGCTGTAAGACCTCCTGTAGGAATGGATACCAAGCGATTTGAAAGCCGAAACAAACTATACGAAGAATTAATGGCCGCTGGTCCTATGAGTGATTTTGGTTCGGATTATCAAAGAGAATCACTCAAGCGTTCAATGGAGCAGGCATATATTCTGCTCAACTCTCCCGAGGCAAAAGCTTTTGACCTAAGTCTCGAACCAAAAGAAAGCTACGATAAGTATAACAACGGGAAGTTTGGATTGGGATGCCTATTAGCCAAAAGATTGGTCGATCAAGGCTCTAGATACATCACTGTGACTACGGAATATGAACCGTTTTTTGGTTGGGATACGCATGATAATGGCCATACCCGACTTAAGGATATGAAAAAAATGATTGATGGGCCAGTAGCACAATTGATCAAGGACTTAGATCAAAGCGGTAAACTGGATCGGACAATGGTGATTTTGGCAAGTGAATTTAGCCGGGATATGATGACAGAAGGACGCCCAGGTCTAAAAGTTAAAGATCAAGTAGAAGTCCCTGATATTATAGAGGATATGAAAAACTACGGGATGCACCGTCACTTTACTGATGGTTGCTCAATCCTTATGTTTGGCGGTGGAATCAAGCGAGGGCATGTTTTTGGGAAAACCGCTGACGAGCGTCCCTGTAAGACCATCGAAAACCCGATCAAAATTGATAGTATTCACCAGACCATTTATCATGCACTGGGAATTCCTCCAGAACTGAATTATGAAATTGAGCAGCGCCCATTTTATACAACTCCCGATGGACATGGCAAGGCGGAGTTTGGCCTGTTAGCCAAAAGTTGATTTAATTTTAAATCAGATCGAGGAGATTTCTTAACTCGAATTTTCAAAAACCAAAAGGAGTTGGATTGATTTATATTTCTTTTTGAAAAAAAGCTTTTTCGTTACCGGATTCGAGAGGGGAGTTTGAGAATCTGAAACAACTTAATCACTGGATTTCTCCATTCGATTACAAGGATAGCTTATTTTTATCATAAATTTTTTAAATTCAAATCTTATTAACTAAATTTTTTATTCTATTCTATCCTGTCCTATTATATATAGAAGGAAAGTTAATTTCATTTATAAAAATACATTTTTTCCCACTTAAAATGTCTCATCTATCCTGCACTATCCTGCTGTAATCATCTGATTTTTAATTGTTTTTGCAGGATTGTGCAGGATAGGACTCGAATAGTTTTTGGGCTAATTGGATCACGTTTTATATATCATTTAAACCCGGAATTATGAGAAACAACTATCTACCTAAAATAACTATCCGCTACATCGGGTTGTTATTTCTTATGCTTAGCATAAGCATTACGAGTTTTGGGCAGGCCCAACCTGTAACAGGTACAGTGATGTCTGAGCAAGAGCCAGTGCCTGGAGCATTGGTTCAGATAAAAGGAACCCAAAGGGGTACAATAACCGATATTGATGGTACTTTTTCAATCAATGCTGCATCTGGAGATATTCTCGTAGTGAGTTTTATTGGATACACCACCAAAGAAATCACAGTTACAGGGGGACAGACTAATTTTACCATTTCATTGGATTTGTCTACTTCAGACTTATCTGAAGTAGTCGTGGTGGGATATGGTAGTCAAATCAAGAAAGAGGTGACTGGGGCTATCCAATCTGTTGGTGCCAAAGAGCTTGCAGATTTGCCTGTTTCTTCAATTGCTCAAAAGCTTCAGGGACGACTTGCTGGGGTGCAGATCAACCAAACTACAGGTAAGCCTGGTCAAGGTATGAATGTGAGAATCAGGGGTCAACTCTCGGTATCTGGAGGTAGTTCTCCGCTATATGTAGTGGATGGATTTCCAATCACAGGAGATATCAACGCAATAAATCCTGATGAGATCCAAGAAATTACAATCTTGAAAGATGCTGCTTCGACTTCACTTTATGGCTCTCGAGCTGCAAATGGGGTGGTTTTGATTACCACCAAAAAAGGCACTAAAGGTCAAACCAATGTAAATCTTAATGTTTTTACCGGTTGGCAGACAGTTCCTGAAAAGGGAAGATTGGAAATGCTGGATGCTGAACAATTTGCTCAGTTTAAGAAAGAGTATTACACAGATGCAGGTCAGACCGTTCCGGATATTTTTCAAAATCCAGCAGATTACCGGGGTAAAACCAATGATTGGTATGGAGCTATGTTGGAAACAGCTCCAATCACTTCCTATAATTTGACTGTGACTTCCAATAAAGAGCGAGTGAATACCGCAATTATTGCGGGATTTTTTGACCAAAAAGGTGTGGTTAGAAATACTGATTACGAGCGATTCTCGCTTCGAATGAATACCGATTATACGGTTTCGGACAAGGTTAATATTGGTGTAAATGTGGCTCCTAGCTATGTGGTAGATAACACGCCTCAGACAGATGGTTCACGTGGAACTGGTATTTTATTCAATGCCCTCCATACTTGGCCGGTGATGCCGATTTATGAAGAAAATGGGGATTTGACTTCTTTCAATCGATTCCCTTCTAATACTGGAAATATTTTCGCCTATCCAAACTGGCTCAGATCAGCTGATGAAATCACCAATGAGACCAAAGTAATCAACCTCTTGGCAAATACTTATGTAGAATGGAAGCCGATCAAAGGACTTTCCTTGAAGTCTACTTTCAATACGGAGATCAGAAACTCCAATTACTTTTTCTTCAACCCATCCACTGCAACGAACCGAATCAACGTGGCGATCCCAACAGTTGCAACGTCTGTTCGGGATGAATTCCAGAATTTATCTTGGTTGAATGAAAATATAGCAACCTATGGGAAGAGCATTGGAGATCATAATTTTGAGGCTTTGTTAGGTTTTTCGAATCAGAAATTCAGAAGTGATCGAACTAGAGTAGCGGCTGATACCTACGCAGATGATAGACTTCCTACTATCCAAGGCGCTATCAATATCAATCGAGGTGGATCCATTTCAGATGTAAATGAATGGTCTCTTACTTCGGTTTTTTCTCGTCTGACATATAATTATAAGAGTAAATACCTATTTACAGCATCTATTAGAGGTGATGGTTCTTCTCGATTCGGAGCAGATAATCGTTGGGGAGTTTTTCCTTCCACTTCAGTAGGTTGGGTGCTTTCGGATGAAGGATTTCTAAATACCAGTTCGGCTGTTTCCTTCACCAAGTTACGAGCAAGTTATGGAGTGACTGGTAACAATAACATTGGTAACTATACCCAATATGCTTTGGTCAATAATACGATCAATGCAGCTTTTGGAAATACAGTTTTCCCAGGAGCAGGAGTGACTTCCTTGAACAATTCAAACTTAGGTTGGGAAACTACCACACAGTTTGATATCGGATTAGACCTTGGGTTATTGGAAGATCGAATCACTTTTGTGTATGACTTCTATACAAAAAACACCACAAACTTACTCTACGCAGTACAGATTCCTCAGGAATCAGGTTTTACTAATTTCAATGATAACATCGGTGAGATTAAGTTCTGGGGACATGAGTTTTCACTTACCTCGGTAAATACAACGGGCTCTTTCAGATGGACGACCAATGCAAACATATCTTTCAATAGAAATGAAGTTCTTGAATTGGCGGATGGGATCGATCGAGTTTACGGAAGCCAGCATATCACACAAGTTGGACAGCCATTTGGTCAATTTTACGGCTTAAAGAAATTAGGTAACTATGCTAATGCAGAAGATCTAGCTAATTCTCCGAAAATACCTGGTAGATCAACAGTAGGAAGTATCAAATTACAAGATATCAATGGTGATGGCGTGATTACTAACGGCGGCGATAATGATGACCGAACCATCATCGGAAACCCATTCCCAGATTTCACATACGGTATCATCAACAATTTTGCATGGAAAAACTGGGATGCAAGTATTACAGCTTCTGGTTCGCAGGGTAATCAGCTTTACATGAGACACCTTTACTCTACAGCTAACCTTGATGGAGTATTTAACATGGTGGCGAAAGTAGCAGATCGTTTTAGATCCCCTGAGAATCCTGGAGCTGGAATCTTTGGAACCACAGTAGGGGGAGGAAACGTGACTGGAATTGAGCGTGACTGGAACAATAGCAACTTTGTCTATGATGCCTCTTATTTTACAATCAGAAATATCACAGTAGGGTATACGTTCAAAAATTTACCAAAAACATTTAAATCAGCTAGAATCTATGGTTCTGCACAGAATGTATGGGTATTCACAGACTACTGGGGAGGATCAAATCCTGAAGTTAGTATGCAAAATAACGGTCAAGGTGACGGCGGCAACCTAAGTCCAGGTGTGGACTTAGCTGGATATCCAATTCCTCGAACGATCACTTTTGGTGTTAATGTCACTTTCTAATTTGAAGGATTTCACCTCATTTACTCATCTAAAAAGAAACAAAAAATGAAAAAATATATCCTAGCCATATTAGTGACAGCTTTTGCGCTAACTGGCTGTGAAGACTTTCTTACGGTAGTGCCAGAGACTCAATTGAGTTCGGCCACCTTTTTCAAAAATCAAACTGACTTTGAGCAAGCAGTCAATGCGGCCTATGTTCCACTGCGAACGATCATAAACGATCGTGCCTGGTTGCTTTCTGAAATGCACTCGGACAATACCTATTATGCTAGAAATGTTCTCTTTGGAGCAACAGATAATCAAGAGGATTTGGCTGATTTCTCAGTTCCGGAATCTAACGGAACTACTGCTAATACCCACGTTCTGAATCAATGGAGACAGGATTACCTGATGATTTCTCGGGCCAATCAAATTCTTGTTTTGATCGATGATGTTGACTTTGATGCAGCTGCTAAAGCAAATGTAAAAGGTCAAGCCTTGTTTCTTAGAGCTTATGCCTATTTTGAATTGGCGCGTTACTTTGGAAGTGTTCCACTTCACTTGACTCCAGTTACTGTGAGGGGAGAAGCGGCTTTGCCATTGGCAACTGAGGTAGAAGTCTACAATCAAATCATCTCAGACTTGCAAGCTGCAGTTCCGCTTTTACCAAATAAATCAAAGCAGGTTCCAGGTCGGGTTACCGAAGGAGCTGCGAGAACTCTACTTGCAAATGTTTACATGAACCAAAAGAAGTGGACCGAAGCGGAACAGATTTTAACTCCTGTATTGACTCAAGGTTATCAATTGATGGGGAACTATGAAATGGCTTTCCCTGGCAATACAGCAAATAAAAATAATGTGGAATCTGTTTTTGAAGTACAGTTTCTAGAAGGTGCTGCAGGCCTAAATGGAAGCTTTATTTACCAATTCATGCCAAGACCAATCAGTGCGGCAGAATTAAAACCTATCATGGGCACAAGTAATCCACAGAATATTGATGGAGAAGGAAATAATATCCCAACTCCTGACATGATTGCTGCATATGAGGCAGGCGACTTAAGAAAAGAAGCCTCAATCGGGAATGTGTTTCTTGCCGGTAGTTTCAGAGCTGATAAAAATTACCCATATATTAAAAAGCATGCGAAGCAACATTCTCAGCATAATAATACGGGTACCAACTGGGTAGTCTATCGCTATGCTGAGGTCTTGTTGTTCATGGCAGAAGTGCTAAATGAGCAAGGGAAAACAGGCGAAGCCATTGGGTATTTAAACCAAATCAGACAACGAGCTGGGCTGGAAAATACTACAGCAGCTGGTCAAGTGGCAGTTCGAGAGGCGATTTTTAAGGAGCGAAGAGTAGAATTAGCTTTTGAAAATAAGCGTTGGTTTGATATTACTAGAACTGACAGAATTCAGGAAATCATAGTGCCTTATGGTCAGCGAATCATTGCTAATCCCCTTGACTACTATTATCCACCGATTGCAGGTGCAGTTCCAAGAAGTAACGCATTTACAAATATCAAGAAGTTCTATGCTTACCCAGCAGCAGAATCTGACTTGAGTCCTAATTTTTAAGTTGGTTTTCTTAATCAGATAGCCCAGCCGGTTCAGTAAGATTTTACTGAACATGGTTGGGTTATTTTCTTAAAGCATGTGATGGCAGGATAGTTTTTTATCCCGCTTATAGTAAATAGCTCACTAGGTGATTGATAAATTGTTATCTTAATATCCATCAACCGTTTCAATGAAATCCAATAACCCAAAAGTATATGATCATCAAATCTTTTCTTAAAACCGTTTTCCTGAGTGCGGTGGTGCTCACCGTAGTGGTTTCCTGTGCCAAAAAAGAAGAAGCTCCGCTCGATCCGAAGGTGGCCAAACTCAAGCTTCCTGAAGGATTCAAAGCTGAGCATATCTATAGTCCTGGAGATTTAGATCAAGGCTCATGGGTAGCGATGACTTTTGATGATAAAAATCGTCTCATCACGGCAGATCAATATGGATTTCTCTATCGATTAGAGATTCCTGAAATTGGATCTGATTCTTTAGCTCCCAAAATCGAAAAGTTAATTATCGGCGATGTGGCAGAACCGCAAGTGGGAATGGGCTATGCGCAGGGATTGCTTTATGCATTCAATAGCATTTACGTGATGGTAAATCATAATGGGAATGAGACCTTCGAAGAAAGTACTGGACTCTATCGAATTCAGGATTTGGATGGAGATGATCAATATGAGACAGTGACCACCATCAAACTTTTTACTGGCCAACCAGGAGAGCATGGACCGCATTCGATCAAAATTTCCCCAGATGGAAAATCACTTTACATGGTCGCAGGGAATCACGTGGATGTCCCTGAGATGGATGCCTATCGACTTCCAAGAGTTTGGAATGAGGACAACTTATTTCCAGAGATCAAGGATCCTCGAGGTCATGCAAACTCAAGAATGGCCCCAGGAGGATGGGTAGCAAATTTTGCACCTGATGGATCCTACTTTGAGCTAATTTCTGCAGGCTACAGAAATCCATTCGATATCGCTTTCAATGAAGCAGGAGATCTATTCACCTACGATTCGGATATGGAGTGGGACTTTGGAATGCCTTGGTATCGACCTACTCGAATATGTCATGTGACTAGTGGGTCAGAATATGGCTGGAGAACTGGAAACCAAAAATGGTCACCTCTTTATCCTGATAATCTTCCCGCAACCATTAATATCGGTCAGGGTTCCCCTACAAACGTCATGTTTGGTACTGGAGCTAATTTTCCTGAGAAATATCAAAAAGCACTTTATGCTTTCGACTGGAGTTTTGGAATTATTTATGCCTTCGAGTTGAAGCCAAATGGAGCGACCTATGAAGCTACTGCAGAAGAATTTATTTCTGGTTCTCCACTTCCATTGACTGATGGAACCATCGGCCCTGATGGCGCGATGTATTTCATGACAGGTGGTCGAAGATTGGAATCAGATCTTTACAGAGTGTATTACGATGGAGAGGTAGAGAAAAATATCAAACCACTTCAAGTGGCTGATCTCCCTGCCGAAAATAAGCTGAGAAGAGAATTGGAAGAATTTCACAAGAATGGAGCTCCTTCAGAAGGTTTGGAAAAAGCTTGGGCCAATTTGGATCATGCAGATCGATTTGTCCAATATGCTGCTCGAATAGCTTTGGAGCATCAGCCAATTGATTCTTGGAAAGTAAAAGCCCTTGAAGAGCAAAATCCCGCAAAACTTACTCAGGCTATGATTGCCATGGCAAGACATAGTGAAAAAGGGGCAGGAACTCCGATGGTTCAAGTACTAATGGGAATCGACTACTCGAAACTTAACGAAAAAGAGAAGCAGGATTTACTTCGGGCCTTTGAATTGATTTTATATCGTCAAGGCGAACCGGCTGAAAATGTAAAAAGCCAGTTAGTTGCTTATTTGGATGGAAATTTCCCCGCAAATAACAACAATTTAGATCGTGAGCTGAGCAAATTATTGGGTTACCTAGATGCTCCGGATGGTGTATCGAAGACGCTGGCTTTGCTTGAAAATGCGAAAGATGATCCTGACTATCAGAAGACTTTCACCTCATCGTCGGATCTGATCATGCGAAATCCTCAGTACGGATTGGACATCGCAAATATGCTCGCCAATGTACCGCCAGCACAGCAGACCTATTTGGCCACTGTATTGGGTGGAGCTGAAGCAGGCTGGACACCTGAATTGCATGAGAAATACTTCACTTGGATTCAGGATGCATTCAAATACAAAGGCGGTAGAAGTTATGTAGGCTTTATTGATCGCGCAAGAAAAATGGCTTTGACGCATGTGGTGAAAGGTGACTTTGATAAATACAATGAACTTTCTGGTGCATCCATGTTGACGAGTAGTGGAAATGATCTTGCAGAAACTAATATTCAGCCAGAAGGGCCAGGTAAAAGATGGACAGTTGAAGAAGCCTTACCAGTAGTGGAAGTCCTCACCGGGCGAGACTTGGTGAGAGGAAAGGCGATGTATGTGGCTACTCTTTGTCAGTCTTGCCATACGATGCAAGGCGAAGGTGGAGTGATCGGTCCTGATCTAAGTCAGTTGGGAACAAGATTCTCTCCAAAGGATATTTTAAATGCGACAATCAATCCTAGTGATGAGATTTCGGAGCAATACGAGGCTTCGATCCTAGAGTTAAAAACTGGGGGATCAGTAGTAGGTCGCTTGACCAATGAGGATGATGCCAATTACTACGTGTCACAAAATCCATTTGCACCAGAGGTAATTCGGACTGTTGCTAAAACTGAGGTGAAGAGCACCAAAGTATCTGAGGTGTCCACCATGCTTCCTGGAATGATCAATCGACTCAATGAAGAAGAATTGAAGGATTTGATGGCGTATTTAATTTCCGGAGGAAATCCAAATCATGAAGTCTATCAGAATAAAGCAACTGCACAGAAATGAGACTCCAATTTTTAAAGAAATATTTACTTCTCGAGGCAGCTGCTGCTGTAATGGTTCTTGGCCATTACGGAATTGAATCAGCATTCCCTCCCTATGAAAGTAACGTTCAGCCTGTAGTTGCTACTCAGTTTGAATCTACTCAAAATGATTTCAAAGCCATTTTTGATGGAAAAACCTTAGAAGGATGGGAGGGAGATCCAACCTACTGGTCGGTTAAAGACGGAGCAATCGTAGGGGTTATCACTCCAGAGACTTTATTGAAAGCCAATACATTCTTAATCTGGACAGGTGGAGAAGTAGCGGATTTTGAACTGAAAGGAGAGTTTCGGGTCTCTGAATCAGGGAATTCAGGAATCAATTACCGAAGCGATCGAGTCGCTGAAGTTCCTTTTGCGCTTCGAGGTTATCAAGCAGATATCGATGGTAAAAATACCTATACCGGTCAAAACTATGAGGAGCGAAAGCGGACAACTTTAGCTTATCGAGGTCAGCAAACAAAGATTATTTCTCAGCCAGATGATATGCCGGTTCTACGTGATTTTGTAGAGCGGAATGCCTGGAAAGGTTTGAATCTGGAAAAAGATCTGGGCGACCGAGCTGAATTGGGATCTAAAATCAAAAAAGAAGACTGGAATGAGATTCATCTCATCGTAAAAGGAAATGTCATGCAACACTTTGTCAATGGAATCCTGATGAGTGAAGTCCATGACGAGGACTCAAAAAACCGGATGATGTCCGGCTTGCTCGGCGTGCAAGTACATGTCGGCCCACCGATGAAGGTGGAGTACCGCAAACTGATGCTCAAAAAACTCTGATTGGGTTT
>JBLGAM010000108.1:0-11247 GCA_047612305.1 Planctomycetota bacterium
CAATGGCACTAATTATCGAATTGGAAAACGGGAAAAAACAGCGAATCGAGACGAGTTATGGAGGTGGATTTTTATCGCAATCTTCCCGGTCATTTGCGATTCCAGCAAATACCAAATCAATCACCATGATCGATTATAATGGCAAGAGCACTCCATTTATTATTCCTGCCTCAAACTAATCAGCCATAAAGTTCGCCTGATTTTGTCGCGCAAATCTCTACGATCAAATCCGCTACTTTATCCGTCACGTCTTCAAAGTAAAGCCTTCCTTTCTCTGGGGAGGCTTTTTTTGGATTGCCTATTCCAGTGTCTTCACTTACTTCAGACCATTTGCGCTCTGCCCAAGCCCACTTCTCCCGAATACCTTTGATTTTAGATTTTTTTTCATTTCCCATTCCCGCTTCTTCTAAGGGTAGGACAAGTTCTGGATGTAGATGCATGATCAAAGCTGTTTCCATTTCATCGGCATGATCTCCACTTTCTTCGAAATAGATTGATTTGTCCAAGGCCTGGAACCAGTTACAAGTGAAAAGCATCATTTCTGGAAACTTCAATCCTAATTCGCGGAGCATCGTCTTGAAATCATTTCCACCATGGCTATTGATGATCAAAAACTTCTTGATCCCTTGGCGGTTCAGAACTGTCAAAATATCTTGAAGAATGAGTAGCTGAGTACTTGGGTTGAGATTGATATCTAAATAAATATCTGATTGACCTGTATTTACCCCAAAAGGAATAGTTGGCATGATCGTCACGTTTGCACCCTTATCCCAAGCTTTTTTTCCTGCTATTTCTGCAACTGCATCAGCCTCATAGATATCGGTGCCATAAGGCATGTGATAATTATGAGCCTCTGTTGCTCCCCAGGGTAAAACTGCTAATTCGAAACGGTGGGATTCGAGATCCTTCCAATTTGATTCTTTCAATAGATATGGCTTCATCACTTATTTTTTAGAATGTATTTGATTAATAGTGGCCATTTTCGGCCCTTTTTTAATAATTTAACCAAGATTCTAAAATACTCCTTATGTCTGAAAGAAGAAAGTTTATCAAACAATCACTCTTAGGTTCCGCATTTTTAATTCCGGGAATTTCTTCTGCTCGTACTCAAGATAAAAATCCTCTATTGATTGGGGAGATGCCTTTGATACTTTCTACTTGGAATCATGGTTTGCCAGCTAATGTAGCTGCGATGGCCCAACTCAATACCGGTGGGTGTATTTTGGATGCAGTCGAAGCAGGAGTTCGAGATACGGAATTAGATCTTGAGAATCTATCCGTAGGGCTCCAAGGTCTGCCAGATCGTGAGGGGATCACAACTTTGGATGCCTCAATTATGACAGGAGATGGGAATTGTGGGTCTGTCGCATTCGTCAGACAGATCAAACATCCAATAAGTCTAGCCCGAAGGGTAATGGAAAATACTCCTCACGTCATGCTCGCTGGGGAAGGGGCAAGGCAATTTGCGATAGCAGAAGGATTTCCGCTTGAGGAAGAAGTGCTGAGTCCAAAGGCCGCCATAGAATATGCCAAATGGAAGGAGACTAGCCAATACAAGCCCATTATTAATATTGAAAATCATGACACTATTGGCATGATTGGGATCGATGATAATGGGAATATGGCAGGAAGCTGTACTACAAGTGGCCTTGCTTACAAAATGCACGGCAGAGTAGGGGATAGCCCGATTATTGGAGCAGGATTATTTGTGGATAATGAGGTTGGGGCTGCTACAGCTACAGGATTAGGAGAGACTATTATAAAAATTTGCGGGAGTTTTTTAATCGTCGAATTGATGCGTCAAGGAAGGACTCCCCAAGAAGCTTGTGAAGAGGCAGTAAGAAGGTTGATTTCGAAAAATAAAAATATCGACGATATCCAAGCAGGGTTTTTAGCTATAAATAAGGAAGGCTTGATTGGAGCTTTTGCAGTTCATCCCGGATTTAACTTTGCAAAAGCAACAGTAAAAGAAAATGTATTGATTAATTCAAACTCGTATTTCAAACCATGAGTAAAATTCTATTAGAGGCGCCGGTATTCAGTTTGGAAGCGGCTATGCAAGCGGCTTCTTTTGGGGTCGATCGTTTGGAACTCTGTTCTAATTTTCCCGAAGGAGGAGAAACGCCAAGTGCCGGAATGCTTAAAATTCTCAAATCTGAACTTGATCTTCCTATTTTTGCGATGATCCGACCAAGAGGAGGAGATTTTGCCTATTCTCAAAAAGAACTGATGGTGATGAAACGAGATATTGAGATTCTTGGGGAATTAGGTGCAGATGGATTTGTTTTTGGAGTTTTGGATTATCAAGGCACCGTCAATGTGGATGCTTGTGAATCGCTAATGCGATCGGCAGGAGGGAAACCTTGTACTTTTCATCGTGCATTTGATGCGTCCTCGAATTTGATGGAGGCATTGGATGCGATTATTAGCTGTAAGTTTCAACGGATTCTGACATCTGGAGGGAAGAACTCGGTAAGCGAGGGAATTCCTATGCTTTTGGAATTGATTGAAAAAGCGAAAGATCGAATCAGTATCATGCCTGGAGGAGGAACTAGACCTGAGCATGTGACGGTTCTAAATCAAAATGGATTTCTGAAAGAGATTCATGCATCCTGTCGAACAATTACTTCCTCAAAAAACCAATTTATCAATCAGGAGTTATCCTTTTCATCCGAGCCTGTGGCATTTAGCCATCACCTAGGAATCGATCATGAAATAGTCAATCAGTTTTTAGAAGTATTAGATTAATGAAATTCCAATTTTCAGTTTATTTCCTACTTGGAATAATTTTGGTCGCTTGTAGTCCGATTTCGGAGCGCAAACAACCCCCACCAACGTTAGAACAACTTGCTACTACGGATTTGAAGCTCGATGGTGAACAGTTGGCAAATGCCTATTGTGGCAGCTGTCATCTTAAACCAGATCCCAGTATTTTAGATCAAAAAACATGGGTGGAAAATGTGCTTCCAGATATGAGGAAGCGACTTGGTTTGTATTTGGAAGAGGATTTTGGAGTTGATCTACCTGAAGATGTTGGCGTGCCCAAAGGTATTTATTCTAAAGCACAATTAATTCAACGAGATGATTGGCAGAAGATTCTTGATTATTATCAAGAAAATTCTCCTAAATCACCTCTTCCTCAGCTAGTAAAAAAACTTCCGAAAAAGGGTATTCCGGGCTTCGAGTTGATCCAGCCAGAATATGATTTTGTCTATCCGAATCTGACTACTATGCTCCGAATTCATCCAAAGACAGGACAGCTTTGGATTGGCAATCGCTTTCGAACAGTGTTTATCTTGGATCCGGAAAAAGGTTTTCAAAGAATGGATTCTATTGCCACTTCAATTGCACCGGTTGAAATTCTCTGGAACTCTGATTCTGAATTTGAATTGTTGACAATGGGCTTGATGGATCCTTCAAATGATTCCATAGGATCGCTTATTAAATATACTCGAAAAGGGGGGCAATGGATGGAGGAAATGATTAAGGATAGTCTAATGCGTCCGGTACATTTCTTGAAATTAGATTTGAATGGAGATAATCGATCTGAATATGTGATTTCCCAGTTTGGTAATCATCTGGGTAAACTTTCCTTAAACTCAGATTCTCAGCCAGAAAAAATTTTATCGAGCTTCCCAGGAGCTAGAAGAACCATTTCTAGAGATTTGGATCAAGATGGCGATTTAGATTTGGCAGTTCAAATGACACAGTCGCGTGAAAGTATTCGGGCCTTCATCAATGATGGAAAAGGTGATTTTCGGGAGAAGACTCTCCTTGAATTTCATCCGGCATTTGGGTCGAGTGACTTTAGACTAGAGGACATGAATGGTGATGGATTCGATGATATTATTTTGGTCAATGGAGATAATGCGGATCAATCTAAGGTTTTGAAAAATTATCACGGAGTTCGGATCTTTTTAAATGATGGAGAAAATAACTTTGAGGAAAGTTGGTTTTACCCGATGCATGGTGCTAGTGGACTTGAGGTAGATGATTTTGATGGAGATGGGGATTTGGATCTATTTGCGATAGCATTTTTTCCTGATCCAAAACAAAGCCCGAGACAGGATTTGATTTATTTCAGACAAGAATCGGATGGCGATTTTAGCCCGTTTGTTCTGGCAAAAGGCATTGACTCAAATTGGCTTACCATTACAAAAGGAGATCTCGATTTAGATGGAGACCAAGATGTAGTAGTAGGAAGTTTTGAATTTGATGATCTGTATAAAATGCCTCAAAATAACTGGAAACCATTTATCATCTTAAAAAACTTGATAAAATAAAATTCTGAATAAATAGGATAAATATTTTTTTTGCCTTTTTTAGGTTAAAAAAACAGAATTATTATTTGCTATCTGGTCATTTTTTCAGTAAATTATTTTTCGTGGGATAAATTATTTTTGATATGGTAAAAAACTTTCAAGGAGTACGAGTGGTTGAGCCAAAAAAAGCGCCAGTTGTACAGATCTTAGTTAAAGACAATATGTCTACCAATTTAGTGACATTCAATCCGGATGACACCATAGAACAAGTCATGGATTTACTGACTAAGAAAAAGATATCCGGTGCACCTGTAGTAGATAGTTCGGGTATGCTGGTAGGGATCATCTCAGAAGTGGACTGTCTTAGAGAAATCATCAAGGGGAAATATTCAAACACACCAAAATTTCCAGGAAAGGTAAGTGAGCACATGACTCAGGATGTAATTACGCTTTCACCTGAATTATCACTTTTTGATGCAGCACAGAAATTTCTGGAGCTTAAAATCAGAAGATTTCCAGTGTTAAAGGATGGGAAACTTGTGGGTCAGATCAGTTTGAGTGACGTGATTCGTGCTTTTCCAAAACTTAAACAAACAACTTGGTAGGCGAAACTATCAAAAGCTCTTTTTTATTTTGAACGGGCTAGTGCTTGAGTTACATCGGCAATTATGTCTTCTTGATGTTCTAACCCTACCGAAAGGCGTATCAACCCATCAGTGATTCCAACTTGCTTTCTTTCACTTTCGGAGAGTTTGCTATGAGTGGTAGATGCTGGATGGGTAATGATACTTCTGCTGTCTCCTAAGTTTGCGGTTACTGAGATCATTTTTAGCGCATCTATAAATCGATGTGCTCTTTCCAATCCACCGATTAAGTCTAAAGTAACTATCCCGCCTCCTTGACTCATTTGTTTTACTGCAAGCGCATACTGCGGATGAGATTTCAGAAAAGGGTATTTTACTGCGTTAATTGATGAGTTTCCTTCGAATTCGGAAGCTACTTTTAAAGCATTTGCACAGTGGCGGTCCATTCGTACAGCTAGTGTTTCCATGCTTTTTGAAAGAATCCAGGCATTAAATGGTGAAATAGATGGGCCAGTATGTCTAGTAAAGAATTGGACTTGCTTCATTAGATCTGCTCTGCCGAGGATCAATCCTCCTAAGACTCTCCCTTGTCCATCAATATACTTCGTGGCGCTATGAGTGACGATATCTGCCCCCCATTTGGCTGGTTGTTGGAGGTAAGGAGTAGCAAAGCAATTGTCTACAACCAAAATCAATCCATGCGCTTTTGCAAATTTTCCAGCCCATTCTAAATCAATAATCTCTAAACCCGGGTTTGAGGGAGTTTCGATGAAGAGCATTTTAGTGTTAGGCTGTACTAATTTTTCCCAATTCAAGTAGTCTGCGATATCACCATAGGTAGAAGAGATTCCCCATTTTGGAAATACACGAGTGAGAAGCTGATGGGTAGAACCAAACAAAGAGCGGGCTGCGAGAATGTGATCACCTTGCTGTAGTAATGCTGCAATACTTGCAAACATTGCTGCCATCCCAGAAGCAGTAGCGATCCCGTCTTCTGTGCCTTCTGCAGCACAGATTTTCTCGATTAGATCACTTGAGTTCGGATTTGCATATCGTGAGTAGATATTCCCTTCTATTTCCTCTGCAAAAGTTGCACGAGCCTCCTCCGCTGAATCGAAAGTAAAACTTGAGGTAAGATACAAAGGAGAACTATGCTCCTTTTGGTTTGATTTGGAAGGTGAAATCCGAATGGAATTGGTTTCGAAGTGCTTGCTCATGGGGCTAGGAGAGTTAATTTTTCCTCACGGAAAGACTTATAAATTCCAGCCCAAGAAAACACAAGAAAATAAAAATGGATTTTGATGAAGCCAATCTATTATTCCCGATTCGGGTAGGATTTGGCACCTTTCGATTTGTGGGCGATGGTTGCCAGAGGGTCATAGAGCCTAATCTCTCGCCTCTTCTTTATAAATCAGTTTCCTGAGTTCAATGCAAATAAATGATGACTTTATCGAAATTCCAAATAAAGCTTTTCTAATCGTTAAACTGATTCATGGTCCGATCAATTCCAACAGTACAAAATGCAAGAACCATGTCGATTGCTTTATCCATCATGGTTGCTAATACAGCGAATTCTTCATTCGTAAATCGGCCTAAAACGAAATCAACTTGGCGACCTTTAGGGAAATCATCCCCAATTCCCATCCGTAGCCTCGGATAATCCTGCCCTCCAAGTAACTCCTCAACATTCTTTAATCCGTTATGCCCAGCCGCGCTTCCCTTTGGTTTCATTCTTAATTTTTTAAATGGAATCGCCACATCATCTACCAAAATCAAGATATTCTCCCTAGGGATTTGAAGCATTTTCATCCAATAGTTTACAGCTTTTCCACTAAGATTCATAAAAGTAGTTGGCTTGATCAGGTGAATAGTTCGCCCTTTATGTTTGAATTCAGATTTAAAAGCCAGTCGATCACTGGTCCACGTGCAGGATTGCTTATCGGCTAGACGATCTACTGTAAGGAATCCAATGTTATGGCGTGTTAGCTCATACTCGGGACCAATATTGCCTAGACCAATGATTAAGTATTTCATTTCGATTCAGTAAATACCAAGTGAAAATAAAAAATCCTGCCTTAATCGGGCAGGATTTTGAATAGTTTGAGAAGAAAAATCAATCCTCTTCACCAGCTTTTTTACCTCTAAGTGCTCTTGGAATACCAACAGTGACTATAGAAACGTTAGGGCTAGTCATGATATCAAATCCTTCCACTGAAATATCTTCTACTTTTAATGATTTACCTAAATCAAGTGAAGAAATGTTCACTTCGATGAAATCAGGAAGATCTTTTGCAAGACCTTTTACCTTAAGTGCTCTGGTTTTCATCTCCAACTTACCACCTTTGGCTATACCTGGAGAGCTACCCACAACTTTAACTGGGATTTCAAATTTGATTACTTTTTCTTCAGAATAAGCTACAAAGTCAGCATGAAGAATCATTTCACTTACTGGGTGAAATTGAGCTTCTTTCAAGATTGCTTTGATGATTTTTCCTTCGACGTTCAACTCAACTAAGTGAACTTCAGGAGTATAAATTAAGTCTCTGAACAAGATAATCGGAGAGTAGAAATGAATCTGCTCAGGAAGACCTGGACCGTAAACGACGCAAGGAACATTGCCAGCTTCTCTTAGCTCAGTAAGACTTGCACTGTCGAGATTTGCTCTTTTAAACCCTATAATCTCTAGTGTTTTCATATATGTGTATTTTAAAATTGGTTTTCTTTAAATAAATAGTGAGCTAATCGAGGTGTTTCCAGTCACGGCATGAATTGCTTTTCCAAACAATTCGGCAACAGTCAACGCTCTGATTTTTGAAGAAGGATATTTCATTGAAATGGTGTCTGTAATTACCAATTCCACCAACTTCGAATTTTCAATGTTTTCATAAGCTTTACCTGAAAGAACTCCGTGAGTTGCTATAGCCCTTACAGAAGTTGCTCCTTTGTCAATAACTATTTCTGCAGCTTTACAAAGTGTTCCTGCGGTATCTACCAAGTCATCGACAAGAATCACATCTTTTCCCTCAACATCACCAATGACTTGCATTGAGGCAATTTCGTTTGCTCGCTTTCTGTGCTTATCACAGACTACCATTTCTACCTCAAAATGCTTAGCGTATGCCCTTGCTCTGGCTACTCCTCCCACATCTGGTGCTGCAAAAATCATATTTTCCAGTCTCAGTGAGTTCAAATAGGGTACAAAAATAGCTGATCCATTCAAATGATCCAAAGGTATGTCGAAAAAACCTTGAATTTGTCCTGCATGAAGGTCGCAGGTCATAATTCGATCAGCTCCTGCAGAGGTTAACATATTTGCAATTAGCTTAGCCGCAATGGAAACTCGTGGCCGATCTTTTCGATCCTGACGTGCATATCCGAAATAGGGAATCACCGCACACACTTTGTATGCACTCGCCCGCTTTGCAGCATCGATCATCAGGCAAAGCTCTAGTAGATAATCACTTGGAGGTGTGGTGCTCTGTACTAAAAATACGGTACAGCCTCGAATGGACTCATCAAAACTTGGTGATAACTCCCCGTCGCTGAATCTGGAAAGGGTAAGTTCTCCTAACCTCTTCCCGTAACTTTTAGCGATTTTCTCTCCTAATTTCTGACTGTTTGTTCCTGCAAAGATTTTGACCTCGGACATAGGGGGTGGGTTTTTTGAAAGAAATAAAGCTTGGTTAGGCAAAAGTAACAATTCCTGCTAAGGATGGCTAAATCCTAAAGACACAATCAGTAGTTTCTTCTTACTTTTTAGCATCATGGTAAAAATCTATTTGAAATGGGGGGCAAAGATTGATTTCTGCATTTTTTCAAATGCATCTTCTTTAGACTTTATTCCTCCAAATTCCCGATCCTGTAATTTTTCTCTAGAAAGACCATTCATCCTGGATGCGCCACTTTTTTTCATGTTATTTTAGAGGGATTAACTGTTTTTCACGAAAATACATTCTTATGATAAAACGATTTACATTCTTGTTTCTGCTGCTGATTTGCTTTTCAAATTTGTCAGCGCAAAACATCCCTAGCCCTAAATCCCATTTTGGATTTGATATTGGCGATGATTATATGCTTGCCAATTTTTCTCAGACTGAGGCTTATTTCAAAAAAATAGCCGATGCGAGTGATAGAGTTCAGCTTTTAAGTATCGGAAAGACCGAGTACGGTCGTGACCAACCGATGATGATTGTGACGGCTCCAGCAAATTTCGCGAAGCTTGATCAGTATAAATCCATTTCTCAAAAACTTGCTCATGCTGAAATTACCAGGGAAGAGGCTGAGCTATTAATCGGTCAAGGAAAGCCTGTGATCTGGATTGATGGTGGATTGCATGCAAGTGAAGTGGTAGGTCCTCATCAATTAATCCAAACGCTCTATGAATTAGCGTCAAGAACAGATGCAGAGACCTTGAAGATTCTGGACGAGGTGATCATTCTCTTAGTACATGCTAATCCGGATGGTATGGAAATCATGTCTGATTGGTATATGCGGAAAGAAGATCTTACCAAAAGGGATCAAAATATCCCAATCCTGTATCAGAAATACGTGGGTCATGATAATAATCGTGACTTCTATATGAATAATATGAGTGAGGCCGAAAACATGTCTCGTCAGCAATACATCGAGTGGGTTCCCCAGATTATCTATAATCACCATCAATCAGGGCCAGCAGGAACTGTGGTAGCGGGACCGCCTTATCGCGATCCTTTTAATCATGTTTTTGATCCTTTGATTATTACAAGCTTGGATGCTGTGGGTGCTGCTATGATCAATAGGTTGCATCAAGAAGATCGGCCTGGATACACTCGATTGGGAGGATCTACATTCTCAACATGGTGGAATGGAGGACTTCGTACGACACCGTATTATCACAATCAAATCGGAATCCTGACTGAAATAATCGGTAGCCCGACTCCTTCTTCGGTCCCTCTTATTCCAGATAGATTGATCCCTAACAACGCGAATCCATATCCTATCACCCCTAGACCTTGGCATTTCAAAACTTCAATTGACTATTCAGTTTCTTTGAATTATGCGATATTGAACCATGCGGTAAGAAATGGAGATGATTTGCTCCGAAATATTTATCTGATGGGTAGAAGATCTATCGAGCGTGGAAATAAGGATAACTGGACTATGTATCCCAAAAATGCACAAGCTATCGAGGATGCCTATAAAGCTTCTCAGAAGAAAAGTGAAGCGAGTGACGAGGATGAGGAATTTTATGGTAACAGATCCGGAATACCAAAACAGTTTTATGATTCAGTTTATACTGACCAATCTTTGAAAGATCCTCGTGGATACATCCTTTCTGCGGATCAACCAGATTTCCCTACTGCAATCAAATTCCTTAATGCCTTGATCAAATCGGGAATTCAAGTTCATCAGGCTACCAGTGAGTTCATAGTTGAAGGAAAAAAATATCCAGCGAATTCCTACGTAGTCAAAACTGCGCAAGCTTTCAGGCCACACGTGATTGATATGTTTGAGCCGCAAGATCATCCAAATGACTTCTTATATCCAGGAGGACCTCCGATCCGACCGTATGACGCAGCAGGTTGGACGCTTGCTTTCCAGATGGGTTCTCAGATCGATCGGATCTACGAAGACTTTACCGGTCCTTTTAAGGCATTACCTTACGGGGAGCTTCAATCCCCACCCGCTAAGACCCTAGCATCTGGCACAGGATATCTACTTGATTCCAGAAATAACAACAGTTTTATGGCAGTGAATGATCTTCTCAAGGCTAAGGTGAAAGTCTATCGAACAGCTTCAGCATCCAATGGACTGCCGGCTGGCTCTTTTTATGTTTCTGGAGGGAAAGATGTTTTGACTAAAGTAGCTTCTGACTATGGCGTTTATCCGGAGCCAGTAGCTTCGATGCCTAAAGATGCCAAAGAGATCAAGCCTTCGAGAATTGCGCTTTATGATTACTATGGCGGGTCAATGCCTTCTGGATGGGTGAGATGGATGCTTGAGCAGTTCCATTTTGACTATTCTTTGGTTTTCCCTAAGGAGATCAATGATGGGAATTTGTCTGAAAAATATGATGTAATCCTATTTATCGGACCGGGAATTCCTGGGCCTACTCAGGGTAGATACGGAAGGTCACTTCCAAAGCCAGAGGAGATTGATGAGAAGTATCACCATATGTTGGGCTATTTCACGAAGAATGAATCGGTGCCTCAGTTGAAAAAGTTCTTGGAGCAAGGTGGGCAAGTACTCACTGTTGGTTCTGCTACAGATTTAGCTTATCATCTAGGATTACCAATAAATGATGCGCTAGTGGAGCAAACTGGTAACGGTACCTCAAAGGCATTGAGCGGAGAGAAGTATTACATTCCAGGATCAGTATTGGAAATGTACGTGGACAACAAGGCCCCTATCAATTACGGAAT
>JBLGAM010000109.1:0-11065 GCA_047612305.1 Planctomycetota bacterium
TTAATTCAAAAGCACTTATCCTAAGAAAGGGGTTTTTTTGCCATCTTTGATTTCTTTCGAGTTTTAATACAGTAAAAATTTAACCTATGAGTTCTGAAAAAATCATCTTTTCAATGGCTGGGGTCTCCAAAGTCTTCCCGCCACAGAAAAAAGTCTTAAAAAATATCTACCTCTCATTTTTTTACGGTGCCAAGATCGGAGTTCTCGGTCTCAACGGTTCTGGAAAATCTTCCCTTTTAAAGATCATCGCAGGAATGGATAAGGAATTCCTTGGTGAAGTCGTCTGGTCTCCGGGCTATACTGTGGGAATGCTAGAGCAGGAGCCAAAGCTTGATCCTACTAAAACAGTCAAAGAAATCGTGGAGGAAGCAGTTCATGAGACAGTAGCTTTGCTCAAAGAATTTGAAGCAATCAATGAGAAATTCATGGATCCAGCGTTGATGGAAGATCCTGATGCTATGGATAAGTTGATCGAGAAGCAAGGAGTCGTTCAGGAGAAGCTAGACGCGGCTAACGCTTGGGAACTTGATCTAATGCTGGATAAAGCCATGGACGCGCTGAGACTGCCTCCTAGTGACGCTAATGTGGCTAACCTGTCTGGTGGAGAAAAGCGACGAGTTGCCCTTTGCCGATTATTACTTCAGGAGCCGGATGTCTTGCTACTGGATGAACCTACCAATCACCTCGATGCGGAATCTGTGCATTGGCTGGAGCAGTATTTGCAAAATTACAAGGGTACCGTCATTGCCGTGACCCACGATAGATACTTTTTGGATAATGTTGCCGGGTGGATTTTAGAATTGGATCGAGGCGAAGGAATTCCCTGGAAAGGAAATTATTCTTCTTGGCTGGAGCAAAAGCAAAACCGTCTGAAGCAAGAAGAGAAAACTGAATCCAAGCGTCAGAAAACCTTGGAGCGAGAGCTTGAATGGATCCGAATGACTCCGAAAGCCCGGCAGGCAAAGGGCAAAGCCCGTTTGAGTGCCTATGATAAATTAATAGGGGAAGAATCTAAGGAAAGAGAAGCAAAGTTGGAATTGTTTATCCCACCAGGACCTCGTCTTGGTGCCAAAGTGATAGAGGTCAATGGTGTCTCCAAAGCTTATGGTGATAAGTTGCTATTTGAAAATCTTAGCTTTTCCCTTCCTCAAGGTGGGATCGTCGGGATTATCGGGCCAAACGGTGCAGGTAAGACGACACTTTTCAAATTGATCACTGGTCAGGAGAAGCCTGATTCAGGAAATTTCGAGGTGGGAGAGACTGTACAACTGTCCTATGTAGACCAAGGGCATGACTTTCTTGACCCCAATAAAAGTGTCTATCAGACCATCTCTGATGGGAATGAGCTCATGAAGCTGGGCAACAAGGAGATCAACTCTAGAGCGTATGTTTCAAAGTTCAACTTTGGCGGATCGGATCAGGAGAAGAAAGTCGGAGTACTTTCAGGTGGGGAGCGAAACAGAGTTCATTTGGCTATGATGCTGAAAGAAGGCGGCAACTTGCTGCTACTTGATGAGCCTACCAACGACTTGGATGTGAACACCCTTCGTGCCTTGGAAGAAGCTTTGGAGAATTTCGGTGGCTGTGCGGTGGTGATTTCCCACGATAGATGGTTCCTGGATCGTATCTGTACACATATTCTGGCTTTTGAGGGCGATTCTCAGGTGGTTTGGTTTGAAGGAAACTTCTCCGACTACGAGGAAAGCAAGAAGAAGCGCCTGGGTGATGTGACTCCAAAAAGGATCCGGTATAAGAATTTGAAGTAGTTCAGTAAGCTGAAAGAAGTTTCGTCAATGCTAGTCAGCGAAGCAATCTTTTTGCAGCGTATAAAACCTTTGGGGTCTTTAGGATTCCAAAGGTTTTTTCATTTTGGACAATTAAAACTAATTCTGATCTTTGAGTCCCGATCATCTCTTTGAGATTACAAAGCTCAGTCCGAAGATTTGTAATCTTTCCTATCAAATCTATTCTAGATTCTACTAAGCTATTTTCTCAATTACTCGGATTTGAAATCCTATGAGATAGGTTCAGGATTGCATCCACGATGACTACTGGTACTTGGACAGTGAGGGTATCTAATTGAATGGAGCTTTATTTTTTTTTCAGCTTCAATACAGTGATTTCTGGCCAAATACCTACCCGGCCAGGAAAGGCCAAAAATCCAAATCCACGGTTTACGTATAAGTAGCGGCCTAGTTCTTCATACTGCCCAGCCCATTTCGGGTAGCGAAGGGATGCTGGACTCCATTTGATAAAGCCCGGAATTTCAATCCCAAACTGCATTCCATGGGTATGTCCACTCAAAGTCAGATGAATGAACTGGGAGAATTTTTTTACTTCTTCGTCAAAGTGAGAAGGGTCATGACTCATCAGTATTTTAAAACTTTGATCGCTGAGGTTTGCTGCAGTTTTTTTGAGGTCTCCATATTGTCCAAATCCCTTTCCCCAATTCTCTACGCCCAGCAGGTCTATGCTTGCTCCGGCCGCTTCGACTCCGCTCAGGGCAAGCCTTTGAAGTTTCACAGATTCATTGCGCAAGAGCCTAAAGCCCAGTTCTTCATGGATTTCGTAAAGGCGCTGCATATTTGCTTCTTTGGCTTCTTGACTAGGCCAAGTCATATAGTCCCCATAGTCATGATTGCCTAAGATGGAGTATTTGCCCATGGGTGCCTTCAGCTTTTTGAAGCTTTCAATCCAAGGCTCCATTTCTTTCGCTTGATTATTAACCAAATCGCCTGTAAATAGGATGACATCGGATTCTTGTTTGTTGATCAAATCAATGCCGTATTCAAGCTTCTTTTTATTGTCAAAACTTCCAGAATGGATGTCTGAAATTTGGGTGATGGTAAAGCCGTCAAAGGCTGCAGGTAGGTCGTCAAATTCCAGGGTATGATTTACTACACGGTAGCGGTATTTGCCCACTAACACGCCGTGAAGTATTCCTAAAAAAGGAATTGCGGATAGCACTAATGCTATTTGACTTACAAATTTTCTCCGCTCGGGCAAAAAATCTCCTTCATGGTTTCCGGAAACAGATTGATAGGTCCCGGTTAAAAAGCGTATGAAATCTTCGCCAAATAGTAAGCTAAGGATGATACCCTTTGGAATCAGCGATAGTACCAATAGGGAGATAAGCCTTCCAAAGTTTAGGCTGAGATTACTTCGGTTGAAGGTCAGAAAACCGTAGGCAACAAAAATGTACAAGAAAATAGAAAAGACCCAAAATCCAATCTTAATCCAGCTTTGGTTAGGAAATAGTGTTTTGAACGCTTGATAAGAATACCAGTCGATAAGGAAGATGAAAAATAAGACGAGAAGAAGGCGAATAAGGATTGGAATCACTACAGCAAGAAGTTTTTTAAACGAGAATATTCAAAGAGATTGGCAGAGGGCTATCAAAAGCTAATGCGAACTAGATTAAACCTTGTACGCAGTAAAATACCGCTATGGGTGAAATAAATATAAGTATTAGTGCCTCGAAGAAGTGTCTATTTCATTAATATAAGTAAACCCAAAATAAGTACTTTTTTGTTTTCAAATAATTTCTACTTTTATCCATTTAGGTAATTTTTATTCCCCTTTTTCGTTTCTTTGCTCTCTATTATTTTGCCTTAAAGCCTATTTTCCGATGAGACAGCTACTCCTGCGGCCCGGAGCCGAAGAACTTACCTATGAGATTCGTGGAATTGTAAAAAAAGCCCGCCAAGTGGAAGCTTTAGGCTATTCCATGACTTGGGAAAATATTGGGGACCCGATTCAGAAGAGTAATCATGTCCCGGATTGGATGAAAGATATCATTGCTGATTTGCTGAAGCAAGATAAAACCTATGGTTATGCAGATTCCAAAGGAGTGCTTGAAACACGAAAATTTCTAGCTGAACTGACCAATCAAAATGGAGGTGCTCAGATCACGGCGGAAGATATTCTTTTCTTTAACGGACTTGGGGATGCCATCGCCAAACTCTACCAATTTCTCATTCCGACTGCACGGATTATTGGACCTTCTCCTGCTTATTCTACGCACAGTTCTGCGGAAGCAGCCCACGCCAATACTGCTCCAATCACCTATAAACTCGATCCCGATAATCAATGGCTTCCCGATATGGAAGATTTGTATCTGAAAGTCAAGTACAATCCAGCCATCGTCGGTATCCTGATCATCAACCCGGATAATCCAACAGGAATGGTTTATCCACGCGAAGTACTTGAAGGTTTTGTGAAGATTGCAACCGAGTTCAACTTGCTATTGATAGCTGATGAGATTTATCAAAATATCACCTACAATGGGATTACGGCAGTGGGTCTTTCGGAGGTGATAGGAAACCGGCCGGCTATTTCTTTGAAAGGAATTTCCAAAGAGTTTCCCTGGCCGGGAGCGAGATGTGGTTGGATGGAATTTTATAATCGTGAGGTTTCAACCGAATTTTCCAAACTCTGCCAGACGCTAGAAAATGCCAAGATGATCGAGGTTTGCTCGACGATCTTGCCTCAGTTGGCGATTCCAAGAATCATGACACATCCAGAATATCGTTCCTATCGAACTCGAGCAAATGGGCAGATCGGCAAGCGAAGCGAATGGATGACGGAAATCCTGGGAGATATTTCCGGAATTAAATTCAATCCCACTCAAGGAGCTTTCTACAATACCATTGTCTTTGACGAGGCGTTACTTCATCCAACTCAAAAACTTCCAATTACAGATGCTAAGTTGCAAGCCTTGCTGGATACTTGGCTGACTGATTCTGACATACCATTAGACAAGCGATTTGTCTATTATTTATTGGCATCCGAGCGGATCTGTGTCGTACCAATTTCTTCCTTTTGCTCGGATCTGAGAGGCTTCCGAGTAACACTCTTGGAGGAAAAAGAAGAAGTGTTTAAGGATACATTCCGGAGAATTGGGAGGGCAATCGAAGGGTATTTGAATTCATGATACCCTCCGAGGGTTCCAAAACCCTCGGAGAGTTTGAAGTAATTCGGAGGGTTTTAAGATTAACTATCCCTCATCCCCATCAATCCCCAAATCTATCGATTGCCAATGATCAGCTATCATCTCTTCTTTTCCTCCAAACCATTCTAAGACTTTTTCTCTTTCTAGATGTGTTTGTTTCTCAGAAAAAAAGGCCTTCCAAGAGCTATGTTCCCACTTTGTAAAGTCTTTCACAAAGCCATGATGAGCAGGGTTTTGATGGATGTATGTGATGCATCTTGTGAAATATGAGTCAGTATCTATCTTTTTCCTTTTCAAATTAGACATGAATAAACTCCCTTTTCTATGGTATTTCTTATTGTAGGATTGGCAATACGAATTAAGAAGATTAGAAAGGCTTTGCTTGTGGATAGTGCCGGATCTTCTTTTACCTTAATCATAAAGTGGAAATGATTTGGCATGAGACAATAAGCAAAAGTCTTTACTACAGGAGATAAATAAAAAGAATACTTCGAAAGGAAAAAGTAGTAATTTTCTTCTTCTCTAAAAATATTTTCTATTCCATTGGCATGAGTCCATACATGGTAATATCTACACGGTTCAAATGGTGTTGTAGGTCTGGGCATACTAGTGAAAGTTATTTTAACTTAATAGTTATATAACCCTTCAAGGGACTTCAAGTCCCTTGAAGGGTTTCTCAGATTTTCAGTGGTCTCTGGCTTTAATCTTTGAATTAGGCACTATAACTTCCTCCTCTACCGATTCTTTAGAAAAAGTGCTTAAATCAGGCTGGCCTGCATTGATCCAAGCTGTATACCAGAAGTCAGCAATCATTTTGATGGACTTTTTCATTTGTCGCTGTACTTGTCCATTAAGCGCAATTGCATAAGCTTCGGTGAATTCTCGGGAATACACTCGAACGGTCAGTCCATTTCGCTCCTCATAACTGTATTTTTGATCTTCTGGAAAAGCCAAAGTCAATTCCTTCTCAACCCGAAGCACGGAATCAACTTGCGAATGAGCAGCTGCCACAGCATCCCAGATCGCTTGCTGAGGCTTTTCTACATAGTCCGATTTTCCCACCCAAAGCGCATAGTCGGTGGCTTGAAGTTCCGGAATTCGACTTTCCCAAAACCCATGAATTCCATTTTGACCAGTCAGTTGACCATTATAATTCTTCGTGGTGTGGAGCGGCACATTCAGATCTCCTAGGTAATGGCCTAAATCCGCGGAAAGTCTTAAAATGGCAGCCTTATTTTTATTTTCAAATGCTTTGGTTAGACTTATAAAAGTCAAATAAGCTGACCAAGGTCCGATTCCATTGGCCCGAAGTGAATCTTCTGAAATTTTTTCAATGGCGTCATTCCAGTAAATTGGTAAGAAAAGTAGGGCGCTATCGCCATAATGATCCAGATCGATGTAGTGTTTTTCAGCTTCACCTTCCACGGCATATCTTCTTCGGTCTGGGTTCACTGCTTTTTCCGTAATGAATTGTATTTCTGACTTATACAGGCTGATTAGTTCGGGTGGAAGCGAGAAAATAGCCATTCGATTGATCAATGAATGTGCGTAAAATCCCCAAGGAGTGATTGGCTCCGAAACAAAAATTGAAGGAACTAGCCAGAATATAAAAGTTATCATCACTAAAAATAATCAAATTCTTATTCTGATATGCCTTGATTTTATGGCTATCTTTGCAGACAGAATCGAATAATTAGCAAAGATTATTGGGTCCACCAAAGTAAGTTTCTAAGGAATGTTTTAAAATCTTTTGGCAGACTTAATAAATTACAATAACTTTGCACTCCGATTCGGAATAGGGGAACATAAAGAAATTATATTTAATAACAGATATGGCAAATCACAAATCAGCTCTAAAGAGAATTCGTGCTAACGAAGCAAAGCGTTTGAGAAACAGATATCAAGCTAAAACAACTCGTACTTTCATCAAAAGATTGAAGGCATCTACTGACAAAGTAGAAGCGTCCGAGCTTTATAAGAAAGTGGTTTCGATGTTGGATAAATTAGCTAAGAAGAACGTCATTCACAAGAACAACGCGAGCAACAAGAAATCAAGATTGGCTAAGGTCGTAGCGGCTCTAGCTTAATTTCTAGAATTAAATTCTCTAAAACCCTGCTCGTCAGGGTTTTTTTATACCCAATTGTTAGTAGCTTTAGTTTAAACTTTTTAAGAGCTATTATGAATACTTTCACCTCTATCAAAATCTCTGAACTTGCTGAAGCGGATCGTCCGCGAGAAAAGCTCCTGTTGAAAGGAAAATCAGTACTTTCAGATGCTGAATTAATCGCAATTCTGATTGGATCGGGTACTCCTTCAATGAGTGCAATCGACCTTTCTAGGCATATTCTTTCCTCTGTAAATCATGACCTGGCGAATCTTGCTAGGCTTTCCATCCAAGATTTAAAAAAATTCAAAGGAATTGGTGAGGCGAAAGCTATTTCAATTGTCGCTGCCATGGAACTCGGCAGGAGACGAAAGGATTCCGGACCTCAAGTCAAAACAAAAATTACCTGCTCTAGAGATATTTATGAACTGATGAAGCCTGAGCTCTATGATGAGCAAGTCGAACATTTTTACCTGCTTTTGCTCTCTCGCTCCAACCAAGTGCTAAAGAAGCATTTGGTCTCACAAGGAGGGACTGCTGGAACTGTTGTAGACACTAAGGTGGTTTTTAAAGTGGCCCTAGAACATTTGGCTCAATCCATCATTCTAGTTCATAATCATCCAAGCGGCAACTTAAAACCTTCAGAGCAGGATAAGAGATTAACGGATCGAATGGTAAAAATCGGGCGAGAATTGGATTTACCTGTCTTAGATCATGTGATTTTTACAGATCATGGCTACTTTAGCTTCGCCGACGATGGCATCCTTTGAGTTATGAAAAAGAATACAATCATTATCCTTCTTGTTTCCGTGGTAGTTGCGGGTGCTTTTTTTTACACGCTGACCGCTACGGAGACCCCGGAAGACTACATTGAAAAGATCGAGGCAGAGCGTGAGCGGCAATTTAAATTCATTCGATTCAACATCGAATCTCCGCTCAGCGATTCACAAAAGCGAGAATTTAAGGAGTTGAGTTTTTTTCCAATCGAACCAACTTATCGAGTTAAAGCCAGAATGATCCCGGTAGAAAATCGAAAAGTTCGTGAAGTCCCCTTGACTGATGGCTCAAGAGAGAAATACATTGAGCATAGTTACGCGGAGTTTGAGCTTGGCGGGAATGTAAATCGTTTGCTTCTGCTCCAATCCATGGACGAAGTAGATAAGCGGAATTTCTTTTTGGCATTTGCAGATCAAACCAGCGCAGGAGAAACTTACGGAGGAGGTCGCTATATTAATGCTCGACAAGATGGAAAAAACAGTATTACGCTCGATTTTAACTTGGCTTATAATCCCTATTGCGCATACAACCCAGATTATGCTTGCCCGCTACCTCCAAAGGAAAATCTTCTTGTCATCCCGATCCTAGCCGGGGAGAAAAATTACAAAAAATAGCCTTTCTGACTAAGCCAATTCTCTTAAATTTGTAATCTGATTAAAAAAGGGTTTTCGGGCTCTTTTTAATTTACCCTTGGTTGAATCGAAGGGTTCCTCTTTTGAAATACCTATGAAAATCTCCACCAATCGATTAAAAAAATATATAGCCCTTACCGAAAGCCCGGAAGAAATCGGAGCGCTGCTAACTCAATCGGGCCTGGAAGTGGAAGGCATCGAAGCTTATGAATCCATAAAAGGTGGCCTGGCAGGTATTGTGATCGGAGAAGTTTTGACTTGTGAAAAACATCCAGATGCAGATAAATTGAAGTTGACAACTGTGGATATCGGTCAACTAGAACCTTCACAAATTGTATGTGGCGCTCCAAATGTTGCCAAAGGGCAAAAAGTCTTGGTGGCGACTATCGGTGCTACACTTTACCCAACTGAAGGTGATTCTTTTCAAATCAAAAAAGCGAAAATCAGAGGTCAAGCTTCCGAAGGGATGATTTGTGCCGAAGATGAATTGGGTTTGGGGAAAAGTCATGCTGGGATTATGGTCTTGGATACCGGCCTACCCAATGGCACACCGGCTTCGAAGTTGATCGAAGTAGGGCTGGATCATATTTTGGAAATCGGATTGACTCCGAATCGTGCAGATGCTGCGTCTCATTTAGGTGTAGCCCGGGATTTGAAAGCTTTGCTCCAAAAGGAGCTATGCATAGATACGGTGACTGATTTGAAGACAGAAACTCAAGGCCCAAAAATCACTGTCGAAGTAGAGAATTCAACAGATTGTCCACGCTATGCGGGGGTAGTTTTGACTGATATCAAAGTTGGCCCTTCTCCGATATGGCTTCAGAATTTCTTGAAATCATTGGATCTAGAGCCCATTAATAATGTGGTCGACATCACCAATTTCATCCTACATGATCTCGGCCAGCCCCTTCATGCTTTTGATGCAGAACAGATTTCCGAAGGAAAAATCATCGTTGGAAAAAGTCCAAAAGGAACAATTTTCAAGACCTTGGATGAAAAAGAGCGAAAGCTATCTGGAGACGAACTGATGATCAAGGATCCGAAAGGCGGACTTTGTATTGCAGGGGTTTTCGGTGGAGTCAACTCTGGAGTTTCAGACCAAACGACTTCTATTTTCCTAGAATCGGCCTATTTCTCTCCGGATATCATCCGAAAGGGAGCACAGTTTCATGGATTAAAAACGGATGCTTCTTTCCGCTTTGAGCGGGGAACTGATCCGAATATGCCGGTTTATGCTTTGAAGAAGGCAGTTTCCCTTTTGCAAGAAATCGCAGGAGCCAAAATAGGCTCTGAAATAATTGATTTGTATCCGAATCCAGTTGAAGATTTTGAAATTGAAGTTTCCTTTGGGCATATTAATCGTCTAATCGGAAAGGAAATAGCCCATAATGAAGTCAAAAGAATTCTGGAGAGTCTTGAAATCAAAGTTACCGATGAAACTGAAATCGGATTTACCGCAATTGCAAAGCCATATCGTGTCGATGTGACTCGGGAAGCAGATGTGATCGAAGAGATCCTTCGGATCCATGGCTTCGAGCAGGTGGTATTAGCGGAAAATCTCAATACTGATTACCTCGCCGAGCATCCAGTGAAGGATCTGAATAAGTTGCAGTTTAAGCTTTCTCAGATTTTGGCAGGTCAAGGCTACTTGGAGATGATCACAAATAGTCTCACCAAATCTACTTATGCGGAGAAGTCTGGCTTTTTGGATGCATCTCAATCTGTGAAGATTTTCAACCGATTGAGTGAAGATTTGGATGTGATGCGTCAGTCTTTATTGTATTCTGGACTGGAAGTTTTGTCGCGAAATATTAATAGAAGACAGACGGATTTGAAATATTTTGAATTCGGCACAGTCTATAATAAAGTAGAAATTGGATATGCTGAAAGTAGAAGACTGGCAATTTTTCTTTCTGGGAAGAAAACTACAGAAAGTTGGATTGAACCGTCAAAGAATTTTGCTTTTTCAGATCTCTATGCAACCATAGAGAATATTCTCTTGACCCTTAATATAGACCTTGGTGAAGTAAGTATGGTTGAAGGGGCACCCTTCGAATATGCCTTACAATTGAAGCTGGGAGAGAAGGTTCTTGGCGAAGTTGGTTTGATCGAAGATAAGTCGCTGAAACTTGCTGAGGTTCGTCAAGAAGTATGGTTTGCAGATTTGAACTGGGATTTACTTTGCAAAAAAGCTGCAGGGCTAAAGAAGTATCAGGAGATTTCAAAATTCCCTGAAGTGAGAAGAGATCTCTCATTAGTAATTGATAGGTCTGTCTCTTATGATCAAGTCAAGAAAGTAGCCTTGAAATCAGGTGGAAGATTGTTACAACGGGTCGGAGTCTTCGATGTCTATCAAGGAGATAAAATTGACACTGGTAAGAAAGCCTATGCATTAAGTTTTCACCTTCAGGATCATGAAAATACACTGACAGATAAGGTAATTGACAAAACAATGAGTAGATTGATTCAAGCTTTCGAAAATGAGGTAGGCGCATTGATCCGTACATAGAAATGATTCAAGAGGAACTGCAAAAACTGGAAAAACTGGCGATTCAGGCTAGTAGAAAATTGTCGGAATTGACTGAAGAAAACCAGCAATT
>JBLGAM010000110.1:0-11001 GCA_047612305.1 Planctomycetota bacterium
TTACTTCAAAACAAAGCTTGGTCAAAAGAGAGGATAGCTGCTGATAAAGATTTCTTTAAGAGATTAGAGAATAGACAATCTCCAAAGTTCCTATGGATCGGATGTTCCGATAGTAGGGTTCCTGCAAATGAGATTACCGGTACTCCTCCCGGAGATATTTTCGTTCACAGGAATATTGCCAATATGGTGGTGCACACCGATCTAAATATGCTTTCGGTGCTTGAGTATGCCGTAAAAGTATTGAAGGTCGACCATATTATAGTCTGCGGTCACTATGGTTGTGGCGGAGTTGGGGCGGCTTTAAGTAATAGTAACCTAGGGCTGATCAACAAATGGCTTAGAAATATCAAAGAGGTTTATAAGATTTACCAAAAAGAAGTGGACGCTGTGCAAGATCCGGCTGATAAAGTCAATAAACTCGTTGAGCTTAACGTGATTGAGCAGTGTAGAGATTTAGTAAAAACCTCAATTATTCAAACTGCGTGGAAAGTTAGAAAAGCTCCGGAGATTCATGGTTGGGTATATGGACTTGGGGATGGATTGATAAATGAATTGATCACTATTGAGCCGGATTTTGAAAAAATAGATCCGATATTTCGCTACGATTTTGATCAGCTCGGATAATCAACAAAAAAAGTTTTAAAAAGGAAGGGAAAATCGTTTTGATTTTCTTTATCCATTTTCTTTATTTGCGTATCCTTACACTTTTTAGTGCTTGGATTTATATAGAAGAGGCGAGAGACAGGCTCATCGACCCTCTGGCAACCTGGAAAGTCCAAGGTGCCAATTCCTGCCAAATAGGCTATTCTTATTTGGATCTATAGATTCTCTGCAAAATGCACTCTGGATTTACGTATCTTTTTCTTTATCGACTCCCCAAACCGGATTATAAACTTTCGGCGATTTTCATGCGCTGATTTTTTTCAGATGTGATTATTTGTCTATTCCACTTTACGATCTCAACTTTAAACTTCTTTATTATGTCTACTAATTATCGATTCGAAACCCTTCAGCTGCATGCTGGACAAGAACCGGATCCTACTACTAATTCTCGAGCCGTTCCTATTTACCAGACGACCTCGTACGTGTTTAACTCTGCAGAGCATGGTGCAAATCTATTTGGGCTCAAGGAATTTGGTAATATCTACACCCGTATCATGAATCCCACAACGGATGTCTTCGAAAAGAGGATAGCTGCATTGGAAGGTGGAGTAGCTGCCGTAGCAACAAGTTCTGGTCAGGCTGCTCAATTTCTAGCTTTAAATAACATCTTAGAAGCAGGTGATAATTTGATTTCTACCACCTACCTATATGGAGGAACCTATAACCAATTTAAAGTAGCTTTTAAGCGACTCGGTATTGAAGCTCGATTTGCAAAAGGTCATGAAGCTGACGCTTTCGAAGCACTAATCGATGACCGTACGAAAGCGATTTATATTGAAACGATTGGTAACCCTGAGTTTAATATCCCTGATTTTGAAGCGATCGCTGCAGTGGCCAAGAAGTATGATATTCCTTTGGTTGTCGATAATACCTTCGGTGCGGGTGGTTACTTATTTAAGCCATTGGAACATGGAGCAAATATTGTGACAAGTTCTGCTACCAAATGGATAGGTGGTCATGGTACATCTGTTGGTGGGATTATTGTCGATGGAGGAAATTTCAATTGGGGAAATGGCAAGTATAAGCAGTTCTCTGAACCATCAGAAGGATATCATGGATTGAACTTTTGGGAGGTTTTCGGAGAAAACAACCCTTTAGGATTACCCAATATTGCCTTTGCTATTCGTGCACGAGTAGAAGGCCTTCGCGATTTTGGGCCTGCAATCAGTCCCTTCAATTCATTTCTTCTTTTACAAGGCATTGAGACTCTTTCACTACGTGTGCAGCGAACAGTAGAGAATGCGTTGACTTTAGCAAAATGGCTTGAAGCCCATCCTAAAGTGCAAAAAGTGAATTATCCAGGTTTAGAATCATCTCCTTACCATACTTTGGCTAAGAAATATCTTAAAAATGGCTTTGGCGGTGTATTGAGTTTTGAGGTCAAAGGAGATAAAGCGGCTACTTCAAATCTGATCAATAGTCTTCAGTTGATCTCTCATCTCGCCAATGTGGGTGATGCGAAAACATTGATTATCCAACCATCTGCAACGACTCACCAACAACTTTCAGATGAAGAACAAGCTGCATCCGGAGTGACGCCTAACCTACTTAGAATATCTTGTGGAATTGAGCATATTGAGGATATCAAAGCGGATTTGGAACAAGCTTTCGAAAAATTGTAAATCAATAAATAAATCTAAAAACCCCTTTTGAGTCTATTTCTATGACTAAAGAGTTGTTCAATTCACACTTACCCTTGCCACTTGAATCCGGGGAGCATCTCCCCGAGTTCAACTTGGCATACACCACTTATGGAAACTTAAATGCAGATCGATCAAATGTAATTTGGGTGATTCACGCTTTAACAGGTGACTCAAATGTGGTGGAGTGGTGGAGTGGACTTGTAGGTGAGGGAAAATTCTTTGATCCCTCCTCCTATTTTATCGTTTGTGCAAATTTGATTGGTTCATGCTACGGCTCCACCAATCCCTTTTCTATAAATCCTAACAGTTCAGTTCCCTACTACTATGATTTCCCCTCTCTGACCACCCGTGATCATGCGATTGCATTGGAGCGACTTCGCGTTCATCTTCATTTAGAACAGATCGACACCTTGATCGGAGGTTCGCTAGGAGGTCAAGTTGGGCTGGAATGGTCGATAATTCTTGGAGATCGATTGGCCCATGCGGTAATTCTAGCATCAACAGCTAAGTCGATGCCTTGGGTGATTGGATTCAATGAGACGCAGCGAATGGCTATTGAGTCCGATTGCACTTGGGGCCAAAAAGATGAGAATGCGGGAAAAAAAGGATTGGCAACTGCTAGAGCTATTGCGATGCTTAGTTATAGGCATCCAGAGGATCTCACCAAAAAACAAAGTGATAAGGAATCCAAACTTGACAATTTCCGAGCAGCTAGCTACCTACGTTATCAAGGAGAGAAATTAGCGAAGCGTTTTAATGCCCTATCTTACTGGAACCTAAGTAAGAGTATGGATAGTCATGATTTAGGTAGAGCAAGAGAAAGTCTCCCTGCTGCTTTGGGAGAAATTAAAGCAAAAATATTGACCGTGGGTGTGAATTCAGACCTGCTTTTTCTTGCATCCGAATCTCAGTTTATTGCAAAAAATGTAAAGAACGGAAGCTATCAAGAAATCAACTCACTTGCCGGTCATGATGCATTTCTGATTGAGTTTGAGCAGTTGAGTTTAATCTTAGAATCCTTTTATCAAGAAAGCTAAAAAGTAAAACTGGGAATGGACTAGTTTGGCTTGCTCCATTCCACTGTTTTGCCAATCCAAGAGAAACCAAGGTAGCCTTTGACTTCTAGGATTTCCTTATTTTTGAGTTTCAATTCGCAAGAATAGGATTTCCCTGATTCCGGATCGTATATTTTTCCACCTTCCCAAATTTCATTTTTAAAGGATAAATTTTCCAAAATAGTTAAACCCATTATAGGCCTTTTTTGAAGGGCTGGATCAGAATATTTGCTATCTAATATAGTCTTTGGGTCCCTTCCTTTAAGGTCTAGGCAAATAATTTTGCCCATGTATTTAGAGCCACTTTTCAGGATCTCAATTTTAACGGATTTTTCAGCATTGAACCAAGTTCCTAAAATTCCACTTTCGGATTGTGCCTGAACAGATTGAAATCCAAACAGCATGCAGAAAATAAATACTGAAGCGAATTGAGGAGTTTTCATAAAAATTGAGTTTGTACTGTAGCTAATTTTTTACCTTTGAATAAGTTTAGAAAATCAGGAGCAAGATATATTTAATGACTTCGAGTTTAAAATTTGACAATCACCAACTTGAATTGCTTCCAGAAAAAGCAATTTGGGTGCCGAATCTGAATTCAATTTTTAGCGCTGACCTTCATTTTGGGAAGGCGACCCATTTCCGGAAATCAGGAATCCCGATTCCAGAGCAGGTTCATGATCATGATTTGGAGTTGATCAGGTATTTGGTAATGAAATATAAGCCAATTGATTTTTACTTTCTAGGAGATCTTTTTCATAGTGATTGGAATGATCAATGGGACTATTTGAATTTATTTTTAGATAAGTTTGGGGAGACTACTTTCCATTTGATCAAAGGAAACCATGACATCCTTTCTCCGATCGCTTATCAGAAATCATCCTTTAAGATTCATAACGAACCCATTACCATCGGCAAGTTGCTCCTTTCTCATGAACCACTTAATTCGATTCCTGATGGCTATTTGAATCTATGCGGCCATATTCACCCAGGAATTAGACTAGTTGGAAAAGGAAGGCAATCGATTCGGATCCCCTGCTTTCATCTTCGGTCAAATCAATTAACCTTACCCGCTTTTGGGGAATTCACCGGTCTTGCTTTAATCAAGCCGAGGATAGGAGATCAAATTTTTGGAGTCACCCAAAAAAAAATCATTCAAATCCTTTAACAAGATAAGATTGGCAATGTCCTTGGGGTAAGTTAATTTTGACAGGAAGAAAATTATATATGGCTAGCAATCGGAAGAAAAAAACACTCGGTCACTTCAAATTTGGAAGTGTCTTATTCAGTACCACCCTCTCTCTTTTTATTGTTGGACTATTTGGTGTCATTCTAATCCAAGCAAAAACGCTAACCAGTTTGATTCGAGAGAATATTGAAGTACAGATTTTTTTGGATAAGAATCTTGAAGAATCAGAGATCAAGGCTATTCAGACTAATCTAGCTCAGAGAGCTTTTATTTTAAGAAAATCAGATACTTTGAGTTTGAAATTTGTGACTGATGAGGAGGCTGCAGCTACTTTTATAGAAAGTACCGGAGAAGATTTTACCAAGTTTCTGGAGGACAATCCCCTCCGGGATAGTTTTGTGATCTCTATCGCTGAAGAATTTCAAACTGGTGAACAATTAGAAGCTATTGTCAAAGAATTGGAAGAAGTTCCGGGAATCTTTGAAGTTTCCTACATGACTGATTTAGTGGATTCGATCAATAAAAATCTGCTTAAGGTGAGTTTAGTGCTTGGGGGATTTATCCTTATTCTGATTATTACCGTGGTCATGTTGATTAATAACACCATTCGTTTGGCCTTATTCTCACAGCGATTTTTGATTCGATCCATGCAGCTCGTCGGAGCCACAAGAAGTTTTATTCGTAAGCCATTTTTAGCTCGGGCATTTATATTTGGAATGTTGGCTGGTAGTTTTGCTTCACTTATTCTATTTGTATTAGTCAAATACACTCAATCTTCTATCGAAGGATTTGCGATGCTTCAAAATCAGGAGTTATTATTGGTTCTATTCGGCACGCTAATTTTGATCGGTGGAATTCTCTCAGTACTAAGTACCTTGAGAGCTGTAAATAAATATCTAAACATGTCCTTGGACGAACTCTATTAATAATGAGCAAATCTTCATTTCCTTTTTCTAGAAAAAATTATAAGCTAATGTTAATCGGTATTGCTTTGATTATTGTTGGTTTCATTTTGATTGGGCTAGACGGTGAACCTCATGGCAATGGGATTTTAGGATTAACTATTGGTCCGATCGTTACCCTTGCAGGATTCATTTTTGAGTTTTATGCGATTTTTGCAAAATCAGAATCCAACTAAGTAGTATATATAAAATTCGAGAAGTGAGTTTAAAATCACTGCTCGATCAAATCATGGAAGAAATACCCTACGGAGAGTTATTTTTAATAAACAAACCCTATCAATGGACATCATTTGATGTGGTAAGAAAAGTAAGGAATACCCTAAAAATCAAGAAAGTGGGTCATGCTGGGACATTAGACCCTTTAGCGACCGGATTGCTTATCGTCTGCGCTGGAAAAATGACCAAGCAAATCGACACTTTTATGGGGCAGGAAAAAGAGTACACCGGTACTTTTGTTATCGGAGCTACTACTGACTCGTTTGATTTAGAACAACCTATCCTTCCAGTAGCCGATCCTTCAGGGATTAATTTAGAGCAGGTTTTAGTGGCAGTAAGCCAACTTACCGGAACGATTCAGCAAGTCCCTCCCACCCATTCTGCGATCAAGGTTGATGGTAAACGAGTTTATGAATCGGCTAGAAAAGGAATTTCCGTAAAAATGGATCCAAGAGAAGTTACCGTGAGTAAATTCGAAATTACCAGATTCGAAAATGCTGAAATTGATTTTCGAATAGTTTGCTCTAAAGGAACCTATATCCGAAGTCTAGCTAGAGATCTTGGAGAGATTTTAGGAGTAGGAGCTTATATGAGTGCGCTTTGTCGAACTCGTATCGGGGATAATCTTTTGGAGAAAAGCTGGGAATTGGTTGAATTGATAGAAGAAATCAAATCAAGGAGCCATGAAGATTTATGAAGGCTTAGCCGATTTTCCAAATATCCAAGATGCGGTAGTCACTAGTGGTACTTTTGATGGAGTTCATCTTGGACATCAAAAAATCCTTCATCGAATAAAAGAGGTGGCAAAGACAATCAATGGGGAGACTGTATTAATTACATTTTGGCCACATCCTAGATTGGTTCTATTTCCTAATGAGCATAAGCTTAGATTGTTAAGCACCTTTGAGGAAAAGGCAAAATTGCTCCGTCAATTCGGAATAGATCATTTGGTCACTTTGCCTTTTACAAAGGAATTTTCCGAGCTAAGTTCTCAGGAATTCATACAATCCATATTGGTAGATAAGATTCACTGCAAGAAATTAGTAATTGGATACGATCATCGATTCGGTAAGAATCGTGAAGGAAGTTTTGAATTTCTTCAAGCAAATCAATCCAAATTTGGATTTGAATTGGAAGAAATCTCTAGACAAGATGTAGATGATATAGGAATCTCAAGCACTAAAATCCGAAATTCACTCGAGATAGGTGATGTGAAAACAGCCAGCACTTACTTGGGAAGGCTGTATGAATTGAATGGCCTTGTGATCAAAGGACAGCAAATCGGTCGGTCAATTGGCTTTCCAACTGCTAATATTCACATACCTAATGACTACAAGCTTATTCCCAAAGATGGCGTATATGCAGTGTACACAGAAGTCGATGGGGTGTCCTATAAGGCTATGTTGAATATAGGGAATAGGCCAACGGTAAATGGAACCAAGAAAACTGTAGAAGCACATTTGTTTGATTTTCAGGGTGACCTTTATGACCGCCAAGTCACGATCTATTTTCAATCATTCCTTCGAGATGAGCATAAGTTTGAAGGTCTTGAAGCATTAAAGGCACAGCTTTACCTAGACCAGCAAGACGCAAAGAATTTATTATAAACCCAAATGTATGATCAATAAAACCGTAAAAAACGCGACAGAAGCCGTTGCCGACATTCCCAGCAATGCAATGTTGATGATGGGAGGTTTTGGGCTTTCTGGAATTCCGGAAAATTGTATTTCAGCCTTACTGAAACTTGAAATCAAAGATTTGACAATCGTCTCCAATAATGCAGGTGTAGATGACTTCGGAATTGGACTATTACTTAAAAAGCGAATGGTCAAGAAAATGATCTCAAGCTATGTCGGTGAGAATGCTGAATTCGAAAGACAATTATTAAGTGGAGAATTAGAAGTGGATTTGATTCCTCAGGGCACATTGGCTGAGCGAGTGCGTGCGGGTGGAGCGGGAATTCCCGCCTTCTTCACTCCTGCTGGGGCAGGAACAGAAGTAGCAGAGGGTAAAGAAACCAGAGAATTTGATGGAAAAACCTATTTGTTGGAAAGTTGGCTTAAAGCTGATTTCTCTATTGTTAAAGCTTGGAAAGGTGATACTGCTGGGAATTTGATTTTTAAAGGAACTGCTCGGAACTTCAATCCAATAATGGCTACTGCAGGAAAAATTTGCATTGCGGAAGTAGAAGAACTGGTACCTGCGGGTGAATTAGATCCAAATCAGATTCATACACCAGGGATTTACATACAGCGGATTTTTCAGGGGAAAGATTACGAGAAGCGAATCGAACAGTTAACCATTAGCAAATAAGATAAGATGTTGACTAAAGAACAAATAGCCCAAAGAATAGCCAAAGAGGTGAAAAATGGCCAATACATCAATTTAGGTATAGGGATTCCAACGCTTGTTGCTAATTACATTCCAAGTGATCTAGATGTAGTCTTACAATCCGAAAATGGACTTTTAGGAATTGGACCTTTTCCAACCGAAGAAGCGGTAGATCCGGATTTGATTAATGCAGGAAAGCAGACTATTACGTTTGCTAAAGGCTCAGCACTTTTCAATTCTGCGGAATCCTTTGCGATGATCCGAGGTGGACATGTTCATTTGACCATTTTGGGAGCTATGGAGGTTTCCGAAAATGGTGACATTGCTAATTGGAAAATCCCCGGAAAGATGGTGAAAGGAATGGGAGGCGCGATGGACCTTGTTGCCTCAGCTGAAAATATTATTGTAGCTATGCAGCATTGTTCGAGAAGCGGCGAATCGAAGTTGCTTCCAAACTGCGAGCTGCCGATCACTGGAATCCGATGTGTAAAAAAGATTGTGACTGATCTTGCAGTCCTTGAAATAGCTCCTGAAGGCGGATTTATTCTTAAAGAGCGTGCACCTGGGGTAAGCGTTGAAGAGATTAGATCTAAAACAGCTGGTAAATTAATTATCGAAGGAGAAGTCCCAGAGATGAAATTTTAATGAAAAATGAACTTGAAAACCTCCTTTGGAGGTTGAAGGGAAACTAATCAAAGTAGATTAAAAATTGATATATGAAAAATTCTGAAATAAAATTCCAAGTTGAGCTTGATGAGAAAAGTTTGCCAAAGTCTATTACTTGGAATGCATCTGACAAAGAAGGAGAAGGATTAGAAGCAACCAAGAGTATAAGTCTCAATGTTTGGGACAATCTAAATCATAGTACGCTCCGAATTGACCTTTGGACTGAAGAAATGTCAGTGGTAGAGATGAAACGTTTTTACATTGATATACTGGGAGGAATGGCTCAAACTATTCTCAACAGCACGGCCGATGAATATATGTCAGAGGAAATTAAAGAGCTTTGCGATCGGTTAGTTTTGCACATAAATGAGGAAAATAAAAAAGCGTAAAGAATCAGAAATAAATTAAAAAAGGGACTGAATTAAATCATTCCCTTTATTTTTTGACATAGATTAAAAAAAAATATTACTTGTCTAATTTTTAACAAACCATAGGTTTATTTTTATTTTAACTAATTGTATGCCTGAAAAGGTTTAATATTTATAATAAAGGATTAGAGTTTCCATGAATCCATTTTAGTGAGTTGTTTAAAAAGTTACATTTTTTTAAAACAAAAATTTTTTTATTGTCTTTTTAATATAAATTTCGATTGTAAACACCCCTTCAATTTCATTTAAACCCTAAAATGTAAAAACGCCTATGAGCAATTTTACCTCAAAACTTAGAGTGTCAGTTTTCATGATGACCCTCCTAGTTTCCTTTATTTCTTTCCAGGCATTTGCCCAAACAGTTGTTAAAGGAAATATAATTGACGCCGAAACTAAAGAGACGCTAGTCGGTGTAAATATCCTTGTTCAAGGTAAAGTAATCGGAACGATCACAGATTTATCCGGTAATTATAACCTTAGTGTAACTCAGGATCCACCTTTTACCTTGGTGTTTTCAATGGTAGGTTATGTCACCAAGGAAGTGGAAATCACTAATGGCATGACTACGCTTGATATGGCGCTCACTGAAACCTCAATTCTAGGACAAGAAGTGATTGTATCTGCATCAAGAGTAGAAGAAGGAATACTTCAATCCCCAGTATCTATCGAAAAGATGGATATTATCGCAATTCGAGATGCACCGCAAGCGAGTTTCTACGATGCCTTGAATAACCTTAAAGGAGTCGAAATGGCTACTCAATCATTAACCTTTAAGTCCTTCAATACGCGTGGGTTTAATGCTAATGGTAATACAAGAACAGTTCAAATGATTGATGGGATGGATAACCAAGCACCTGGATTGAACTTCTCTGTGGGTAACATCGTGGGTATCTCCGAATTGGATCTAGAAAGTGTTGAATTAATGCCAGGAGCATCTTCGGCACTTTACGGACCAAATGCGATCAATGGAATTCTATTGATGAATTCTAAAAATCCATTCCAATATCAGGGGCTTTCCGCAAGTGTTAGAACCGGTATTATGGATGAGAGTGGAAGAAGTAATCCCTCTACTGGATTCTACAATTTCTCAGCTCGCTATGCAAAAGCAATAAATAATAAGTTTGCTTACAAAGTAAATGTGGAGTACTTAAAAGCCGATGATTGGCAAGCAAATGACTTCAGAGATCAGTCGCTTTTAAATGGTTCCTCTATAGCAGGTGGAACTAGAGAAAATAATCCAGGTTATAATGGCGTAAATACTTATGGAGATGAAAATGCTGTAGACTTAAATGCTTTAAATCGTTTGATTCCTGTTGGGACTTTTGTTTCCCGGACTGGATATGCGGAAAGAGATTTGGCTGATTATGGAACGAAGTCATTGAAATTGAATGCAGCATTGCATTGGAGATTGAATGATCGAGTAGAAGCAATCCTTCAAGGAAATTATGGATTTGGAACTACGGTGTATACTGGTGCCGATCGTTATTCTATTGCAAATTTCAAACTCGGTCAATATAAAGCAGAATTAAGAGGTTCTAACTGGTACTTGAGAGCTTATACTACACAAGAACGATCAGGTGATGCATTTGCAGCGGGTATTGCTGCCCAGGGTATAAATGAAGCTTGGAAGCCTAGTTTGAATAGAAGTAATTTGGCAGGTTCTTGGTATCCTCAATATGCAACAGTCTATGGTCAAGCTTTGCAAGCTGGTCAATCACCTGCTCAAGCACATGCAGCAGCTAGAGAGTTTGCCGATAGAGGTAGATTTATTCCAGGAACTGATCAATTCAATCAAGCTTTAGCAGGAGTAACTTCCCGTCCAATACCAGGAAACGCTCAGGGTGTAGGTGC
>JBLGAM010000111.1:0-10749 GCA_047612305.1 Planctomycetota bacterium
GTCAGAGTGCCTTTTTCCAAAATGACATAATTCAATCCTGCTTTTTTGGCTTCTACGCCACAGGCTAGGCCTATTGGGCCACCTCCAATAATAATGAGGTCAAAAATTTGCATTACTAGGTTGATTTAAATGAGCATAAAGGAAAGCGAAGTGTCCTCGTAATCCCGATACTTGATTTGATAGGTTCGTTCTTTTATTCGGACAAGTCCCGAAGCTTCTTGAACTACCGCAGAGGCTGAAACAGTTCCATATGATTCTCCGATTCGTATCAATTGTGCAGATAGCCCTATTTCCATGTCAGTGGAGACTCCAGTGTTTGGAAGTTTCCCCAGTTCATAGGTTTCTGTTGATTTTAAGATATGCAATAGCTTATTTTCATTAGGCTCAGTCTTTATGAGTGTGGCAAGCTGTACTGTGGCCAATTCGGTTTTTGGCCAGGGATCATTGAGTAGCCCATTGCTGATGGCATGAATTCCAGGTTTGATCTCTTCAATTCCATTCCCATAATTACTCAGATACCAGAGGCTTTTGCCATCTGAGACCAAGAGGTTAAAGCCTTCGTATTTTTCCTGAGATTTTACAATTTCCTCTAGGTATTGCTTGGGAGTAGCTTGACCTTCCAACCAATTCTGAACTAATTTCCCTCTACTGACAGTCGGCTTTATGGAACTGGAGGAGTCACGATAGTTGGTCAGCAAAGCCCAGCGGCCGTTGGGATGAAAACCCAGCCAAGTACCTCCGCTTCTTAGGTCTTTCCCGCCATAGAAGCCGGATTTCCATTGATGTAAATTTTGGGTAGGACGCTCAAAAAATTCATCCCGATTGGCTGAAATAACCAAGGGGAAATCAGGATGAACCTTCCAAGCAATAGCTACTAAACACATATTCTAAGGTAAATAAAAGGCCGGATTAACCGGCCGTTTGGAATATTATACTTTTGACTCCTGTAGACTTGGGTAGTCAGTGTAGCCCTTTTCACCTGGGGTGTAAAAGGTGTCCTTATCCCATGAAGCTAGTTCTGCTCCAAGTTCAAATCGCTTAGGCAAATCTGGATTAGAGATAAATGGCCTTCCAAAAACAACGGCGTCAGCCAAGCCTTCCAAAATAAATTTATTGCCTTTTTCTTGGTCAAAACCTGCATTGATCGCTAATGTGCCTTTGTACATCGGGCGATAGCGCTTTGCGATCTCAGTGACCAAATATGGAATCTCGCTCACATCAGTAAATGGTTCTGAAAGATGCATGTAGGCTAGATCGTAATCATTCAGTTTTTCTACGATGTAGTCAAAAGTTGGAATCGTTTCCTCATCGGCGTCCATGCCGAACACACCATTAAGTGAAGGGTTCAGTCGAAGTCCAATTCGATTTTCAGGCATCACTTCTTTGATCGCATCTATGATTTCAAAGAGGATTTTTGCACGGTTCTCAATGCTTCCACCATATTCATCCATGCGCACATTGCTGGTTCTGTTGAAAAACTGATGAAGTAAGTAGCCATTTGAAGAGTGAATTTCTACTCCGTCAAATCCAGCTTCCATTGCGTTTATTGCCGCATTTTTAAAATCTAAGACTGTCTGCTTGATATCTTCAATCGTCATCTCTTTAGGATTGACTGTATCTTTGAAGCCTTTGTGAGTATAAGATTTGTCATGAGGATTGATCGCTGAAGGTGCCAATGGCAATTCACCGTTATGAAAATCCGGATGAGAGATTCTGCCTACGTGCCAGAGTTGAATAAAGATATGGCCGTCTTCTTTGTGGACAGCCTCAGTCACTTTTTTCCATCCTTCAACTTGCTCCTTGGAATAGATACCTGGAGTATTGATGTATCCAACGGCTTGCTTGGAAACTTGGGATCCTTCGGTGATGATCAAACCGGCTGAGGCACGCTGCGTGTAATATTTTACATGAAGATCAAATGGGACATTTCCTTCATTAGCTGCTCGACTCCTTGTCAAGGGTGCCATCCAAACTCGGTTGGTAAGATTTAAATCACCAACCACAATTGGTTGTAAAAGTGGTTCTTTGGTACTCATATTAGATGTTTGGTTTAGTTTTCAAATTCAATGTATATACAACTGTTTGCTGCTCCGCTCAGTTCAAAGATTAGATTTATTTCTTCTTCGCGGATCAGACTTGACTATGGGATGCATTGATTTTTAGGATAAGGTTTTGATTATTTTTAGATCAAAGCCCTATTGTATAGACACAAAATTGGTGCTCGTTACTGGGGCAGGAAGTGGAATCGGGCTTCATCTCGCCGAAACACTTCAGAAAAAAGGACTTTCACTTTTATTGATTGATCTAAATTTATAAGCACTTTGGAGGCATTTTTCAGAAGATGAAAAAATTCAGCTTTTCCACGCGGACGTTTCAAAAGCTGAAACATGGAAGCGAATTTTGCATTTCATATGTCTACAAAAAGTACAAGTTTCTCACCTTTTTAATTGCACGGTTGTGATCAGGCCGGGTTTTATTAGGGATTTTGAACTGAGCGACATCGACTACCATCTCGATATTAATACCAAAGGAAGTATCCTTGAGATCAAGACATTGGCAGATTTGATGAAAAATCAAGGATTTGGTCATTTCATTACGATTTCCTCTTTGGCAGGATTGGCGCCAGTTTCTGGGCTGAGTTTATATTGTGCTTCCAAGTTTGCCATTCGAGGTTTTAGTTTGGCTGCTGCCGCAGAATATCGTCAGTTTGGGGTAAAAATTTCCGTAGTCTGCCAGGATTTGGTGGCAACACCCATGCTGGATTTACAATTAGAATATCTGGACGAAGCGAAGCTTTACTTTAGCGGACCCACAAAAGTGTTGGAGCCAGCGGACGTTACCGAAGCCTTACTTCGCCTGATGGAGAAGCCAAAAGATATGATCTGCATCCCCGAATCCCGTGGACTACTTTCGAAAATCGCTGGGATTTGGCCGGCTGTAGGAGAATTATTCCGAGAGAAGCTAGAGAAAAAAGGCTCAAAAGCCATTAGAGAACTACGCTAAGGTTGATTTTTAAAAATTAACAGTTTTTAATACGATTATTTTCGTACTAACTCTTGACTTACGATGATCTTCGTATAACTTTGTACGAAAGCTATCGTAAGAACTATCATGACGAAACCAACCGAATCCGAATTAGAAATTTTAGCCCTGCTTTGGGAGTTGAAAGAGGCGAGTGTCAGACAGATTCACGAGCGACTTTCTGTGACCAAAGACACAGGTTATACCACTACACTGAAAATCATGCAAATCATGCATGCCAAAGGAATGGTAAGTAGAGACGAACAAAATCGCTCGCACATTTATCGCCCGGATACCAATCAAAAGGAGACCCAAAATTCACTTTTGAAAAATTTGGTCAATACTGCATTTGGAGGCTCAGCCCAAAATCTAGTGATGCAGGCATTGGGTCAAGACAATCCTTCCAAAGAAAATTTGGATGAAATCAGAGCATTTTTAGATCAACTCGAACAGAAGAAATCATGAATCTTTTAACAGACTGGATCCCAGGGAATTTACTCTATGCCTTAGGGTGGACACTCGTTCATTCACTTTGGCAGTTATTTACAATCGGAATTTTACTTTGGATTGGATTGAAAATTGGCAGCAATAGAAGCGCTTCCTTCAAATACAATCTAGGTTTAGTCGCCCTCGGATCAAGCTTCCTTCTCACTGTAGTCACCTTTGCCTATGAGCTATCCAACTTTGCTCCAGCTCTTAATATGGAAGTCTGGCTCACGAATCTCGTTTTAGTAGAATCAATAGATGCTGCATCTGGCTTTTCTGCCGAGGACTTTCTACGAAGCGCAATGTCCTGGATTGATCAGCAGTTACCGATTTTAGTGAATTTCTGGTTTTTTGGCGCCTTACTTTTCCTTTTCAGACTCTTTAATAGCCTGACCGAATTACGGATGCTTCGCAAAGCTCCATCGCTGGAAATTGATCGGGAGGTAGAAAAGATATTTTACCGATTGGTTGGCAAATTAGGATTGAATTCCAATGTCAGCCTAAAGGTGACCGAATCTGGAATTTCGCCGATCACTTTTGGCTATTTAAAACCAGTGGTTTTGATCCCCGCGGCCTTAGTTTTTCATCTTACTCCAGCACAGTTAGAAGCCATTATTGCGCATGAGTTGGCTCATGTCAAGCGAAATGACTACCTAGTCAATTTGATCCAATCGGCATTGGAAGTCCTTTTCTTCTATCATCCGTCCTATTGGTGGATGACACAGACGATCAAGGAACTCCGGGAAAATGCCGCAGATGACCTTGCTGTACAGGCTGGAATTCCCCCAAAAGAATTGGCTTACAGTTTGGCAGAAGTGTTGAATTTTGGAACTCAGAATCCTCCCGAATTGGCTTTGCCGGCCAGTAAGAAGCGAAATCCAACTTTGCAGCGCATCAAAAGAATCATGGGCCAACCCGTCCAAACCTATCCACAAAACCCTATTATTTCAATCCCTATGTTACTAACCTTATTATTCAGCGCAGGCTTGATTGCCAGTGCGCAGCAAGACAGTCCAGATACCTTTGCGGCCATGGCACCGGAGGTGTTTTTAGAGAATCCAGAGATTTTCGGACTGGATTCAAAATCGCGATTCGTATCCCAAGGCGACACGATCAAAGAATCCCCAATCGTCAAGAAAGGTGAATCTTCTAACGAATGGATCACTAATTCTGGAGAAAGAATCATCGTCAAACGTGATGGGGATAGCTCTTATACCTACCGAATTACAGGGGATACTTTAATCACCAATGGGGATACCGTCATACTAGATGGAAACCAACACTTTGTTTTCAGAAGTGGGAAGTCAATTGATTGGGCTACTATGCCAAAGATGGATTTCAATTTCCCAGAGGCTCCGATGGCACCGGATTTCCCCGAGCCCCCGATTCCCCCATTCGATATGGGTGGAATGCCTTCCATGCCAGTAATGCCACCTATGGGTGAAATGCCTCCGATGCCTGAGATGCCCCGAATGCCAGAAATTTCAGAGATTGAGTTTTTTAGCTCTGGCCAAAGAGCTACCGTCTATCGGAATAGTGAAAATGGTATGATGGTCACTCGTGACACTACCAATATGACCAAGGCCGAAAAAGAAAGTTGGTCCAAGGAAATGGAGAAGCAAGCCGATGAATGGGCTAAGCAAAGTGAAGAGATGATAAAAAGTTGGGAACCACAAATGAAAGAATGGGAGCAGAAGATGGAAGCTTGGCAAAAGTCCAATGAGCCTAAAATGAACGACTTTGAGGAAAAGATGAAGGTTTGGCAAAAAGCCAATGAACCCAAAATGAAGGAATTTGAGGAGAAGATGAAGGCTTGGGAGAAGGCCCAAGAACCCAAGATGAAAGAATTCGAGCAGCAGATGGAAGAATGGCAGAAGAAGTTCCAGCCGAAGATGGAAGAGTTTCAGCGGAAAATGGAAATCTGGCAGGAAGAAAATTCCGAGAAATTTGAGGAGTTTCAGCGGAAGCTGGAGGAGCAGTTCAAAAAGAAGGATAATTCAAAAAATTAATCGCCTTTCAAATTTATTGTGTGTTGAATTCCAAAAAAGACCAGCTCGATGAGTTGGTCTTTTTTGATTTTTAAATTGAAGAATTCACATTTCATTTTCCCAGCTTGTTTATAGTTTCAATTCAATAACCTTATAGATCACCTCCCCATCCAAAGTCCTGCCTTCAACCTGGATTCGGAATCGGTTAATTCCATAAGGAACTTTGACGGCTACTTGGAATACTCCATTGCTTGTCTTTGCTTCTGGCTCCCAAAAGATGGTAGGCTTTTTTCGAAGATATTGATCAGTGGGAGGATTTCGCAGAAACTCAGGAAATGCGGTAAAACCCGGAATAGCAAAAAACTGAAAGCCTTCTGAATTGAATTTTGTCTCAACTTGAGGATTTGTTCTAGAGCCACTTCTCGTCTCGATCATTAGAACTCCAGCATATCCTGCCATTCCAAATACAGTTGCACTAAATGTGTACACTTTCATGGATTTAAATTGGGCGAAATCATAAGAATTTATCATACTTAGAAATTCACCACTGGTTAAAAAAGGGTATTTGGCCCCATCAATTATCAGTAATGGGGCGCTAGTCTTTTGCCCAAAATTATAATTTCCAATCCCACTTCCGGAGATTCCTAGAAGAGCTAAAATTGTTTGAGGAGATAATTTAAATAACCGATCCTCATTTACCTCTCGATCGGGCATGCCATATCCATAATTTCGCTCGGCCATGGTCTCTTTCACACGAACCTCCTCTTTGACAAACTCTTCCAAAAGAATGTAATCTCCTGAGGTATCCAAAAAATAATCCTTGGATGAATTTGGAACTTTTCGATAGGTAAGTTTAGGAAAATCAACCCCAAGAGCTGGTTTACCTAATGATTCTAGTTCTACTGATCCAAAAGGTCTGAGCTTTTCATTCACTGCCGCTACTGCTATTTGTGCAGTGTCCTGATAGCTTAACCCAGTCGCCCAAAAGTACCCCGAAGAATCCGTCATTACTTGACCATAATCTTCCAGATCTCCCCGGACTAAAGTGATAGGCTGGATTAGTCCCTGCCGTTTATTCTCCGGAGTAAATTTCCCTTTCAAGGATATTCCGAACTCCACAGGATGGCTTAGATTGCTCTGAAAAGTTTCCGGTAAACCCTCATCCAGCCATTCCAGAGCCTCTTCCAGAGAGCTAGCCCAATTCATCTCTTCCACTTGATCCGGATCAGTAACAGAAAGGATAAACTCTCCGTCTATAAGGTTTTCGAACTCATCCAAAAAATCCAACTTTAAGTCCATTACCCGATAGTTCAGTGAATCACTAAGGGTATAATCTGCTTTTACCACTATCTCATCTGGAAAAATTTCTGATACTTCTTTCTCTACTTCAGGCCTGAAACCCTCCTCCATCACCACAAACGGAGCGATAAACTGATCCTCCACTGGGAAATTTCGATTCCATTGGGTATAAGCCCGAATAGCATAATCACCTGGTTTCATTTCCTTGGGCAAGACTAAGGCTCCTGAGATTTTTCCTCTTTGGATCGGAAAGGTGGCTGATTGGATAATTCCGGAGTCTTCAGCTATAAGATCCACATGGACTACTCGACTCAGTGAATCTGCCAAGAAAGCATCTTGGTAAAGCATTCGTCCACCGATCCAAGCCGTTTCTCCAGGGTAGAAATAGGGTTTGCTCAACGTAAGCCAGACTTTTTCCCGAAGGCGATTGAGTTTGGTAGTTGGGCTACTGATGACTTCAGTAGCTTGAGTCCCGTCTGCTCGAAAATCAGAATCAGGATCAAAGTCCAGCGGCAAGGATCGGGCGACTCGTCTACGGCCAAGATACCCTGAAAGCACGAGCTGGGTAGGATTTATCAGAGCTCCATTTCGATCAACATCATAAAAACCTTCTGGGGCCTGAATCCAGCTGATGGGATGGTAAATAGTAGTATAATATTCGTTTATCCATTCCTTATTCAAATGATGAACTTCCAATGTTCCCTTTAGGAAAATTCGAAAAGTTCCGTCGCCTAAAGGTCTTCGCAAGATGGAGTCTTTCCGAATCGGTACAATAGTTTCGTTTAGTTCTTCTAGAAAGACATTGGTACGATTTCTATCCAAAGCGCTAAGTTTTGTTTTGAACAAGACGAAATCGATTGAGTCCGGTGTATTGAGCAAAATGGACTTATTGAGGTGCTTCAATGAGCCAAAATAATTTGCTTGTCGAGCCTGTTTCCAGTTGGATTCCTTCTCGCTATTACCGTTTGAAATAGGTTCATAAAAAACCTGGCCAAAAAATCTTGACCCATCTCGCACAAGACGGAAATCCTCCAAATAATACGCTATATCGTAGCCAAGTGCATTATTTATAATATGTATCGGTTCCTGAGCTGAGGCCTGCAGATAATTCTGTCCTTTCTTGACCTTAACTTTTTCAAAGTCTATTACCCAAGGGTTCAAAATCTCAACTTGTGATTTGTATGGGTCGTCGGGAAGAGCCAGAAACACTTCTTCGAAGGTTTTCAAGTTCCGCTCCCAAGACTTGTCTCGCTTGGCTTTGAGTTCTACTTCGGAAAGATTGGACTCATTAAACGAAAGCTCAAAAATCACTTCCACTTTGCTTTTTCCCTCAAAAGAAACAGCTTTGACTTCGGTCACATAGCCCACAAATGAAGCGACCAACTCAATCTGAGCAGGGAAATCACCCGATAAGCTAAACTTCCCTTCCTCATCAGTTGCTATGCCCTGAGTGGTATTATTCACAAAGATATTTGCAAAAGGAAGCGGAAGGCCTGTTCCCTTTTCCCGCACTACTCCGCTGACCGTCTGAGCAGCGACGCTTCCAAAAGCAAAAAAGAAAAGGATAAAAAATAGGCTTTTCATGATGGATTATTAAAGGGTCATTGGCTAATGAAAATAAGCTTTTAAGTTTAGTTTGACTTTGTTTGCTGAGAATTATTTTTCTACTTCAATAACCTTATAAATAACCTCCCCATCCAAAGTCCTGCCTTCAACCTGGATTCGGAATCGGTTAATTCCATAAGGAACTTTGACTTGCACTTGGTAAACTCCGTCCTGAGTTTTCGCCAGCGGATCCCAATATACAGTTGGCTTTTTTGTCAAATATCGATCCTCAGGAGGATTTCGCGGAAACTCAGGAAAAGCGGTAAAACCTGGGATAGAAAAACTTTGAAATCCTTCGGAATTGAATTTTGTCTGCTCTTCAGGCTTTTTCCTAGATCCCTTTAGGGTTTCTACCATGATCACACCAGCATAACCGGCCATTCCGAATATGGTAGAATTAAATGTGTACACTTTTATAGACTTTAATTCGGTCGGGAAATACATTCCTAGCATCTCAAAGGGAAGCTGATCACCATCGACAATTAATAAAGGTGGCCCAGTTTTTTGCCCATAATTATAATTTCCAATTCTATCTCCCCGAATACCAAGCCGTTGATCGATAGCGCCTGAAGTCATGGTCGCCAATTGCTCTTCATTTACCTCTCGATCGGGCATGCCATATCCATAATTTCGCTCGGCCATGGTCTCTTTCACACGAACCTCCTCTTTGACAAACTCTTCCAAAAGAATGTAATCTCCTGAGGTATCCAAAAAATAATCCTTGGATGAAATTGGAACTTTTCGATAGGTAAGTTTAGGAAAATCAACCCCAAGATCTGGTTTACCTAATGATTCTAGTTCTACTGATCCAAAAGGTCTGAGCTTCTCATTCACGGCAGCTATTGCTATCTGGGCAGTGTCTGGGTAACTTAGACCCGTTGCCCAAAAGTACCCAGAAGAATCTGTCATGACCTGACCGTAATCTTCCAAATCTCCCCGGACTAGGGTGATGGGCTGGATTAGTCCCTGCCGTTTATTGTCCGGAATAAATTTCCCTTTCAAGGATATTCCGTACTCCATAGGATGGCTTAGACTGCTTTGAAACGTTTCCGGCAAACCACCATCCAGCCATTCCATGGTCTGCTCCAGTCGAATTCCCTGATTCATTTCTGCTACCTGATCAGCATCAGTGATGGAAAGTACAAACTCCCCGTCAATGGAATTTTCGAACTCATCCAGAAAATCCAACTTTAAGTCCATCACCCGATAGTTTATCGAATCCATAAGGGTATAATCAGCTTTTACCACTATCGCATCTGGAAAAATTTCTGATACTTCTTTCTCCATCTCAGGTATATATTCCACCTCCATTACCACAAATGGAGCGATAAACTGATCCTCAATTGTGAAATTTCGATTCCATTGGGTATAAGCCCTAATCGCATAATCACCCGGTTTCATTTCTGTAGGCAATACCAAACCTCCTGAAATCTTACCTTGCTGAATCGAATAGGTGGCCGACTGGATAATTTCGGAGTCTTCAGCTATAAGATCCACATGTACTACCCGACTCAACGAATCTGCCAAGAAAGCATCTTGGTAAAGCATTCGTCCACCAATCCAAGCCGTTTCTCCAGGGTAGAAATAGGGTTTGCTCAACGTAAGCCAGACCTTTTCCCGAAGGCGATTGAGTTGGGTGGCTGGACTGGTGACAATCTCTTCAGATTTAGTTTCACTAGCTTGGAAATCAGGTTTGGGGATAAAATCCAACGGAAGTGTTCGCGCTACGCGCTGTCTGCCGAGGTATCCTGAAAGAACAAGCTGGGTGGGATTTAGCAGAGTTCCGTTTCGGTCTAAATCATAAAAGCCGGCAGGAGCCTCAATCCAGCTGATAGGATGATAAATATCGGTGTAGTAATCGTTTGGCCAAGGCTTGTCAATATGATGTATTTCCAAACGTTCGGCTAAAAAGATGCGAAAATTCCCATCACCAAGAGGTCTTCGAAGAATGGAATCTTTCTGAATCGGAAAAATGGTCTGGTTTAATTCAATATTAAAGACATTAGTTCTTCGTCGATTCGTTTGATCAGGTAGCTTTTTAAATAGACTAAAATAAATTGAATCTGGGGAATTAAGAAGAATAGACTGGTTGAGTTGTCTTAGGGAACTGTGATAATTGGATTGCCTCGCATTTTCCCAGCTTAATTCTTCTTGGGCATCAATTGGAATTAATGGTTCATATTGAGCCTGACCGAAATATCTTGACCCATCACGCAAAAGACGAAAGTCTTGAAGATAATAGTCCATACGATAACCAAGCGCCCAATTAGTGATTTTCAAGGGTTCTTGCGCTGATGCTCGAAGATAGTTTTTTCCGTTTTTGACCTTGATTTTTTCAAAGTCTATTACC
>JBLGAM010000112.1:0-10744 GCA_047612305.1 Planctomycetota bacterium
CAATCAAACCTTCCAAAATCTCATCCGGATAGATGGAAACCGACCCAAGACTGACGTTCAATAGAAAACTGAAAATCAATGCTAGGATTGCTACAAAAAAGAGAATCGTAAGTCGACTATTTTTCATTGAGTTGTTTGTAAAAATACAACTTGTAATCAGGAAGTAAGGTTGGATGAAGGATTTTCATCAGGTCCTTTAGAATCAAATCAGGTCTCATGTATCCCAATTCAAAGTATTCCAAACCTCCAGTTTCGCCTTTTTTGAGGGTATAGGTAAACACATTTCCATTCTGAAATGCTTTGATCGCTTGATAACGAGGCTCGACTTTACCCATTTCTACCACGGAGACAAAGTCTGCTGATCCTATCCAAAAATCCGCATCCATTGCATTATCCATCACAAATTCATAATTCAACTGAATACTTCCAGTACCAGATTGATCTTCGAAAACGTAATTTCCCCCTGCATTTTTCAGAATTCGTGCACCCCAGCTTTCACTTCCAGGAGCGTACCAAATATCCTGATACATAATGCCACTAAGAACCGTAGGTCTACCTACTTCCGGAATCTGTTCCGCCAAAGACACGGCTTGTAAATAATCCTTCTCAACCTGCTCAAAAACTTCTCTTGCTTCTTCGTATTTCCCCAATAGAACCCCGGTAAACTTGATCCATTCCGCTCTTCCCAGGGGATGCTGCTCCACATATTCACCATTGATAATCGCCGGAATTTCTGCTGTCTTTAGGAGATCCAAATACCTTAAATCATCACCCAAAGTAGAAATCATGATCCAATCCGGATCGAGCTCGATAATCAGCTCTGGATTTGCCGCAGGACCAGATCCAAGATCTTGAACCTTTTGGGCATCGATCAGTATTCTGCTGGCTTTAGATGAAATTAAATCAGGCTGAGGAAATCCTATCAACTTATCACTCATTCCGAGTAAGTCTAAATGTGGAATTTGTGTGGTCGAAGTCAGAATTACTTTTGCGACCGGAAGCTGAATTACTGCATCAAAGTTTCCAGCAGGGACTTTCCCGTTTTCTTCCACAATAAAATATCGAAAAGTCCTTTCTGAACCAGTCCAAGGCTGTATCACTTCAATCTCCCAAAAGTCAGCTCCTTTTGAAATAGTGAACCCTTTTGCATAAGACAAGTCCACTTTTTCCACCAAAATAGCTTCAGAAGATTCCTCTGAATCGCATCCAAAAGAGACTAGAACCAGGCTGAAAATCAGGATGTGTCTAAGGAGATTTTTCAAGATAAGCGCAGTATTTATTGGTAGGCAAAGTACGGATTAGAAATTTCGCTTTCCAAAAAAGAATTGTGATGATCTTTTTTCATCTTGAAAATGAAGCTATGTTTGCAACAGAAATAGGTTCCCAACCTCGCATTTGAGCTCTTGGGATTAAAAGGGAATTCGGTAAATGCCGAAGCTGTCCCCGCAACTGTAAGCCCTGTGGAGTAATCCACAATTGATTTGTCACGAATAGCCATTGTCCCGAAACGAATTCGGAATGAGAAGGCGGCAAATTGGGGTGAGCCAGGAGACCTGCCTGATTCTGTGATTCTGTGCTTTCGGAGGAAAAGCGAAGAAGATCTGCATCAACAGCCATCGGGGAATCTCGCTTGGCCAAGTTTCACATCTTCCTATTTCTCTTCAAGCCCGAATCGAATTTAGTTTTAATTCGATCAGGCATGAGTGTATTACTATGGATAGGGATGATTTTCGGCTTTCAGCCGCAAAGTCAAAATCAAGATACCGTGCTTTTGGCACCAGTGGAAGTCTATGCGCCTGCTTTAGAACAATACACTCAAGGTCAAAAAATTCAATCCTTCTCGAAAGCCGAGCAAAATAATTACCTAGGTAGATCTCTAGGTGATTTATTGCAGGAAACTTCACCAATTTTTATCCGACAGTACGGGGCTGGAATGCTGGCTTCCCCTTCCTTTCGTGGCACTTCAGCTGGTCATACTGCAGTTTTTTGGAATGGGCTTCCTATCAATAGCCCCTCACTAGGCCAATCAGACTTATCCATTCTCCCCATCGCCGGAGTGGATCAAGTGGCTATCCATTTTGGGAACGGAGGAGCACTTTTTGGAAATGAGGCAATCGGTGGATCAATTCATCTAAATACCAAAGCTTCTTTTGCTAAAGGTTTTCATGGGAATTTCACGCAAAAAATTGGAAGCTTCGGTCAATTTAATAGCACTGTAAAAGCAGGTTTTTCTACAGGGAAGTTTAGCACCGAAACTCGCATATATCGAGAATCTGCCGAAAATAATTTTACATATAAAGACCTAGGCCAAGCCGGGACCCCAGAGGTTAGAGCGGAAAATTCGGCTTTCCAGCAATCCGGAATCGTCCAAGATTTAGCTTGGAATCTCAATCCTTCGAGTCAGCTTAAGGCTAGTCTTTGGTATAATCAGGCTGACCGGGAGATCCAACCCGTGATGGGATCAAGTACCAATGACACCCAAAAGGATGAAAGTGTCCGACTGGCAGTGGATTATTTTCATTTCTGGAAAAAGTCAATTCTAAACTTGAAGACGGGTTTAATCCGAGACAATCAAGTCTTCAATCAAAGCAAAAATACTACCCTTCAGTATCTCCTTTCGGGGGATTGGGATGCCACTTTGTCCTCAAAATGGAATCTCAAAACTGGTATCCGATTCAATTTCATCCAAGGAGATCTAAGTACCTACAAGGCTACCGATCAACGAATCGAAACCTATCAGTCCCTTCGTTTCGAACCGTTAGAAAAAGTAAGACTTTCAATCAACCTCCGTCAATTAGCCTATTTGAATCAATTTGAGCCTTTCATTCCAAGTTTGGGGGTGGATTGGGATTTTTGGAAAAATACTTCAAATCAACTTTCACTTAAAGCTTCTCTTGCCAAAGGAATCAAAGTGCCCACACTAAATGATAGGTTTTGGGAGCCTGGAGGAAATCCCGATTTGCTTCCAGAACGAAGTAAAAGCGGTGAAATAGGCTTGAATTGGATAAAAACTGGTAAGCTCAACTTGGAAAATAGCCTCACCTACTACCGAATGAATGTGGACAATTGGATCATCTGGTTACCGAAAGGAAGCTTTTGGTCTCCAGAAAACATCCGCGAAGTACAAAATCAAGGACTCGAATATCAGGGACAGGTAAGTAAAGCCACCGGTGCTTGGAATATCAGGGCGAACTGGTCATATACTTGGAGTCGGGCGATTTCTACCAAGGGCATAGGCGAAAACGATCCATCTATCGGCAGACAACTTCCATACACTCCAGAACATCAGGCGAACTGCAGAATTACCCTAGGTAAAAATGACTTTTCTGCCTTTTTGGGCACTTTCTTCGTCGGACAGCGACGAGTCACCACAGATGGGCAGCGGATTATGCCCACTTATCAACTATTCAATCTGGGCTTTTCCTATCCAAAACTAAACTGGGGAAGTGTTAACCTCCCGATCAGCTTTCAAATCAATAACCTTTTCAATACAGACTATCAAGTACTCTATCTCCGAGCTATGCCCGGAAGATCTTATCATTTCACTATTTCAATACAATTATGAAGTTTAAACTAAACCAACTCAGTTGGGCACTCGGCCTGTCTCTTCTATTATTTTCTTGTAACGATACTGGATCAGAGCGTCCACTCGGAGAATATGAAACTGGCATCTTGATCATGAATGAAGGCGCTTTTGGAAGTAATGATGGAGAAGTCTATCACCTTGATCCAATTTCAGGAACGCTAAAACCCAATATTTTTGAAGCCGCCAATAACCGCCCTTTTGCAGGCTTGCTAGAAGATATGGTACTCGAAGAGGATCGATTATTTTTAGTCGCAAATACGGGTAAAGTTGAAATTGTAAATGCTGGCGACTTTAAAAGTCTTGGCGCCGTCTCCAATGATTTGGACCAACCTCGATCTTTGGCTGTAGTGGGTAGAAAACTATTTATCAGTGATTATGGTCCTTACGATGCCAATTACAACACCCCCGATTCTTATGTCGCAGTTGTAGACGGATTAAATGGAGGACCCATCAAAAAGAAAATCGAGGTTTCTAATCAACCAGAAGATCTTTTTGTCTTCGGCAAATATGTATTCGTGGCAGGATCTGAGGAAGGCAAAGTAGAGATCATAGACGCTGAAAAAGAAACCATTTTCAAAACCTTGGAGGTGTCTGGTAACCCAGAGCAGTTTTTTGAAGTTGACGGAGTACTTTGGCTGTATTCTACTGGAGATAGCGAAGTCTATTTCCAGTCTTTTCGTTTGGATAATCTTACCAAAGCAAATATACTCACGCTACCTCTTGCCAATGCCACTGGAAGAATCACCTTCGATAAGGAAGGGATAATTTATATTCTAACCAGTTCTGGCTGGCCTGACTATATAGATGCAGTGGCCAGAGTTTCTATAGTCAACTCCACTTTTGAACCTGAATGGATCAAGGGATCGGGTTTTTACGGAATTGGGTTTGATGCTAAGCAGGGGTTACTCTACGTCTCCAATGCAAAAGGCTTTCAAGGCAATGGAACAGTGACTATTTATCGTAAAAATGGCCAAGTCGATTCGGAGATAACGGTAGGAAGAGGCCCATCAGGGTTCTTGGTTTATTGAAATTGACATACTGAAATATCAGTACCTTTCCGTTTTTATACTATAACTATTCATTTTCTCATTGCTTAAAAGACGGCTTTTCGTGGATCTTATTCCATAAAAAGCCGTCTTTTTGTGGATTACAATCCCTAAGAACCTTTAAGAGAAGACTTTTTCGACAAACTAGAATCTCACAATTCCTTTTAGCTCATCAAGTGAAGACTCCAACTCGGTATAGCCCATCGCATAAGACCCAATCTCATAAGGTCTATAAATGAGCTGAAACTTATCTCCGCTAAACCCCATCGCATTAGGCAAGAAAAAGCCAGTTTCTGCCAGAAAGAATAGACCACTTTCTTCCAGCGTTATATTTTCATCCACTTCATGAAATTCTCGGAAGGCCTTTTCTACCAAGGTAAAGTGGTTTAGTCTGATCCAAAATCAATCGATCGATGGCCAAAAACTCATCAGTGGAACGATCAAAATCCATAAAATAATTGCTCGAATTGGGGTGCGCACCACCACTGTTATTAAACTCAGCGAAAAGTATACTTAAGGTATTTAAAGAGTCAAAACTCAGTTCTGCATTGATTTCTATTTCCCAACCTCCAGCCATATCTGGGAAATCTATTGTTGTTTCCTGAAAGCTATTCAAATAAATATCCGATTGTTCCTCCAAAGTTGTTCCGACCGAATCGGAATAAAAATAAGTGAGAAATTGATCCTGAATTGCTTGGTTGAGCCGGTTCCCAATTTCGCCTTCCTCAAATTCCGGCCATGTAAAGTAAACTTTTGCGAAAGATTCATCCATGCAGGATTCTTTGGAAAAGCTCTTGATTGAAATATTCAAATCTGATTCTTTGCTAGACTTCTCAGGGGCACAGGAAAACATAAGAAATGAAAAAATTAAAAAGTAACCTTCTCATGATTAATGAGTTGAAGATTTTAAAAATAGTTGTGTCAATCTTTTTGCCAAAATAATCGGACTTAATTCTCCCGACTTGATTTGAATTTTGGAGTCTTCCATTAACTTATTCACTGTTTTGTCTGCAATAAAAGCTTTACCCAATAAGTCCTGAACATATTCATTAAGCCAGTTTATTCGTTGATTTTCACGATTTTTTTGCCAAAAACCACGCTCCAGGGTGATGGCTTCAAATTCAGAAATCAATTTCCAAACCTCTTCCAAGCCAGTTCCATCAACTGAAGATCCAAGCAATACTTTTGGCGACCAACTATTTTCCCCCAAAGGAAAAAGATGGAGCGCATTCGAATAATTCGCTTTGGCTTTTTTAGCTTCCAATAGGTTTTTTCCTTCGGCTTTATTTATAAATAGTGCATCAGCCATTTCCATAATCCCTTTTTTGATTCCTTGAAGCTCATCGCCGGCACCAGCTAACATCAGCAAAAGAAAGAAATCAACCATTCCTTTGACAGCCGTTTCGGATTGCCCTACTCCTACTGTCTCGATCAAGATCACATCAAATCCAGCTGCCTCACAAAGCAACATGGCCTCACGCGTCTTGGCGCTAACTCCACCCAATGTAGTGCCAGTCGGGCTTGGCCGGATGAATGCCCGCTTATCCGCCGCCAATTGATCCATTCGGGTTTTGTCACCCAGAATGCTTCCCTTAGTTTTTTGACTGGACGGATCAACAGCGAGTACCGCAACTTGATGGCCTTTGTCTACCAATAATTTGCCAAAAGATTCAATAAATGTACTTTTCCCAACACCAGGAACACCTGTGATTCCAATTCTAATGGAATTCCCTGTCTTAGGTAGAATCTCTTGAACCAATTGGGAAGCCAAGTCTGCATCTGAGTCTAGGGAACTCTCTACCAAAGTAATCGCGCGACTTAGAATCGCTCGATCTCCAGACAAGATCCCATTGCGGTATTCGACTAGTGGTAATCGTTTACTCATTTTCCAATTTAAATCTAACTTCTCCCATGGGAGTCTTTTCGTAGCTCGCGACCAAATACGACTTCAATACTTCAGAATAATATGGCTCTTTTGGAGAAAGGGGAATATCTTGATCAATTTCATCTTCAAAGAAAAAAACCATCGTACGGCCATATTTGTTATGTGGAAGTGAGTTTCCATATTCCTCCATCCATTCATTGCTATTATCTAAAACCTTCACGGCATAAAGCCGAACTATTGGGCCGGTATTGTTTTCATTTCGGTAGGTCCCAAGTTCCTCGTATTTCCCTTCAAACCGCTCCACTCCGGGCTGAAAAAAAGATTCTTTAGCAATGAAAATGACTAATACTAGGACTATGCCGACGAGAATAATATAAATGAGCCTTTCGCTTTTCAAAATTTAAGTGGGGTTGTAAAGATTAGGCCTTAATTTAACCGAAAATTCTGAGAATGGGATTCGAGTATATCAAAGCACTTCATATCATTTTTATAGTCACCTGGTTTGCGGGGCTATTTTACATCGTCAGATTGTTTATATATCAGACGGAGGCCATGACACGACCTCCAATTGAGCGAGACATTCTCAAACCTCAACTTGACATGATGGCCTCGCGTCTTTGGTACATCATAACTTGGCCATCAGCTATTTTGACTTTAATTTTTGGGACGTGGGTACTCAGCTATCGCTGGGGCTATTTGGAACTTGGATTTATGCAAGCGAAATTGGGATTTGTGGTGCTCCTATATATTTACCATCTCTTTTGCCATAAACTTTTCAAAGAATTGCAATCTGGAAGAACCAGATGGACCTCTACTCAGTTGAGACTGTGGAATGAAGCTAGCACCCTTCTTTTATTTGCGATCGTGTTTTTGGTTGTTCTAAAAAATACCATGAGCATGGTCTGGGGGATAGCAGGTTTAATCGGCCTGGGAATCAGTTTGATGATTGGAATTAGGCTTTATAAAAAGTACAGAAAAATCACTTAATAATTATGAAGTACTATATCATACTTTTTTTTGTTTCCCTGGTTGCTATTGCAACATGGAGCTGTGGGAGCAGTATTGAAATCAAAGAGAGTCCTCTTCCTAAACTTGGTAATTTCTACTTAGAAGGTCAGGATACGGTTTATCATCAGATTGCCGATTTTGAATTTTTTAACCAGATGGGTGATAATATTTCGAGCAATACTGTGAAAGGAAAAGTCTATGTCGCTGATTTTTTCTTCACTTCATGCCCTACGATCTGTCCGATCATGAAAAAAGAAATGCTCCGTGTATATGAAAAATATGATGGTAATCCTGAATTTCTAATTCTCAGTCACTCTATTGATCCTGCTTACGATACGCAGGAGGTCTTAAGAGATTATTCCAAAAAATTGGGAATCGAAGATGCTTCAACTTGGAATTTCCTCACCGGCGATCAGGAAAAAATCTTTGAGATCGGACAAACCAGCTACCTGACTACTGCTATGGCAGACCAAGCGGAACCAGGAGGATTTCTCCACAGCGGTGCATTTATTTTAGTGGATCAAGAAGGTCATATCCGAGGTGTCTATGATGGCACCAAAGCTGATCAAGTGGATCGCCTTTTGGCAGACATCCCAAAGCTTCTTACTAAATGAGGCAATTAATCTTCTCCATTTTGTTACTCGCATCATGCGGCCCAAAAACAAGCAATTCAGAAAGCAATTTGTCCGAAATATCTGATTCGACAGTGATGCAATATGCAATCCCAGGTAAAGCGCTTTATGAAAGTTACTGTGGGAATTGTCACCAATCAAATGGCGAAGGACTTGGCAAATTAATCCCTCCACTGAAAAATGCTGATTATTTCAAATCGAATATTCAAAGAACAGTTTGGATTATGAGAAATGGTTTAGAAGGAGAAGTTGTAGTGAACGGTCAAGTCTACAATCAACCCATGCCAGGAAATACAGAGCTCACGCCTTTGGAATTAGCACAAATCAGCACCTACCTCTACAACATTTGGGGCACCAATGAGGGCGTAATTACTTCGTCTGTAGTGGAAAAGTATTTAAAAGAAACTCCTAATCTTTAAGATTAATCCTTCAATACTTCTTCAGATTTGGTAAGGATTGCTTTAATCTGCTCGTTGACTTCGGTGACTTTTAGCACTTGATCCTCTAGGTAAACCTTGATTTCTTCTGGAGTCTTTTCTTCATCTTCAGTCTTGTATTGACGCATCCAGACAAACATCGCGTCGTAGGCTTGATTCAAGTCAAAGGCCAATACTTTTAGTTCTTGGATTTGAACCGAATCGACAGTTTCGCCCATTTCAAGCATTTCGATCTTCTTCTCGGCTTCTTTCTCTAACTTCTTCAACTGCCCTATCTTCGGCATCACTTCATCGTGAACGGCAATGACCTCAGCGCGCTTGATTTTATTTAACCCTTCTTGGCTTGGCTGACAAGAAAATAGAACTGCAGAAGCTAGAATTAAAAGGGCTATTTGGGAAATTCGCATCGTTTTGAAATTTTATTAACAAATTTACTTCACAATTCATTATAATATTGAAAACAGGGCTAGCAATTAATCCGGATGCACCCACTAATTTTAATTTCTAATCTAAAATGCTATGAAACCTTTTTGCTTTGCCGATGGCAAAATTATTCCTGTTGAAGCTGCTACTATTCATCCAATGGATTTGGCTGTAATTCGTGGCTATGGAATATTTGATTTTTTTAGGACGGTAAATTACCAGCCTCTTTTTCTAGAGTACTACTTGGATAGATTTATTGCATCGGCTGCAAAGACGTTCATACCGCTAGACTATTCTCGGGAGCAATTGCGCCAAATCATTACTCAATTAATTGATAAGAATGATTTGAAAGAAGGCGGATTGCGGATGGTACTGACTGGTGGGATTTCAGAAAATCACTTCTCACCAGCACAAGGAAAGCTTTTTATTTTTGCAGAATCTCTCATTTTCCCCGCCCAAGAAAAATATGAGAAAGGCATCAAATTACTTTCTGTCGAATATGTGCGCTCGATTGCTGAGATCAAAACTACCAACTACGCCTATCCGGTATGGCATAGTGTACAGTGGAGAGAAGCCGGGGCTGAAGACGTGATCTATCACATGAATGGAGAAATCAGTGAGAGCTCCAGAAGTAATATTTTCATTATCAAAGATGGTCAGGTGAGCACACCCGATAAGCATGTCCTTCACGGGATTACCCGAAAACATGTGATGGACATTGTAGGTGAAGTAGCCATTCGCCCAATTTATTTTGAGGAAATGCTCGACGCCGATGAGGTTTTCATTACCAGCACTACTAAAATCCTGCTTCCAGTTAATCAAGTAGATAATCGGGTAATCGGTAATGGAAAAGTTGGCAAAAAGACTTTAGATATTTTAGAAAAATTCAAAGCCCTTGAAAAAGAGCTTTGCTATTAATTTCCGGGTTTTTAGTTCTAATCAAGCTATGGGTTGAACCAATGGCTATTGAAAAGTAATACCTGTTCAGAGTTAACAGAATCGCCACTTTTATTCGTCTTGAGTCTAATCTCTTGGCTCTAGACACTAAAGTCTTGTCTATTAATACTCAATTCACCAATGTCGCATCCTTCAGGATGTACATCAGTTTTTCAGGATCCTTACTGTTAAGTGTGAGCTTACCACGTACCTTGACCCGATTGGAAGTGTACTTGATCGGTGAGGAAAGCATTACTTCCATCACTGTCTCTGGGCCACCTGAACCACAAAAGAAACACTCCGCTAAAGGCAGGCTTGATAATATGATTTGCTGAGGTTTGAACATCCCCTCAAATGGAATAATGTATCCATCGGCCTCCACTACTTTTCCTTCAAGTTTAGAAATGTTAGCCGAGAAGACGGGAACGTACAGCTCGCCGTATTGATCTTCACTGATTTTATAGGACACTTCAGCTAGACTTTTCCAGACATTTTGAGTCTGTGCAAGTAGTGTACAGATGCTGAGCACAAAGAAACCTAAAGTCAATAATGAGATTTTGATCATTTTCATAGTACAAAATTATACTTTTAAACTGATTAGGCTCTGGTAAGTTGCCTGGCGATACTAGTTTTATATGCTGTCCAAGCGGGAATCATAGATGCCAGAAAACCCACGAGCAGTGCGTAAGCAAGAATCCAACTCTCTTCTGGTAATAATGTCCAAGCTTGTATTCCAGATACAATGGACTGTTCGTTTGAACTGATCAGCAGTTGAAGAAATCCATGCCCCA
>JBLGAM010000113.1:0-10719 GCA_047612305.1 Planctomycetota bacterium
CAATTTGTAGATAAAACGAATTTGTATCACTTCGAGGGTTCTTATAACTTCTCAGACCAAATAAAATTTGCCGAAGTAGTTGTTGGAGCAAACTACAGGATCTATCAACTTAATTCTGATAAAACCCTTTTTGCTACAGATGAGAATGGTGCGGAATTTTCTATTGCAGAGTTTGGGGGATATATCCAAGCTTCAAAAAAGCTTTTCAATGATAAATTCAAATTAACAGCTTCTGGACGTTACGACAAGAATGAGAATTTTGCTGGTCAGTTTTCTCCAAGAGTATCAGGAGTATTTACTGCTGGAAATCATAATTTCAGAGCATCATATCAAACAGGTTTTAGAATCCCAACTACCCAAGATCAATACATTGATTTGTTAACACCTCAGGCAAGATTGATCGGTGGTCTCCCCTATTTGAGAGATAAATACAGTTTTAATGAAAATCCAGTTTATTCACTATCTACAGTTCAACAATTCGGAGCTGCAGTTTTAACTGACACTAGGCCAGGATCCTCAGTGTATGCTGCTAGTATACAACAAGCAACTACTATTGCAATTGCACAAGCAACTGCTATAGTGACAGCACAAGTTCAAGCTGGAACTATCCTGCCTAGTGCCGCACCTGCTGCCATTGCAGCACTTGTTCCGACTCTTGTTCCAGGAATTGCAGGTCAACTAGTTCCAGTTAATGCTGCTAATGCTAACTTAAATAAATTAACTCCATTTGAACCTTCAGAATTTAAGCCAGAGCGAGTTAAATCTTTTGAAGTTGGTTATAAAGGCCTATTGGGTAATAAACTGTTGGTTGATGGTTATGCCTATTTCAATAGATTTGAAAACTTCATCGGTGGTCAGGTGCTGGTTCAAGATGGAAACTTAGCTACAGGGAGTCAAGGACCAAATGCAATCACTGGTTTAAATCTTATTGGAGTTGGGCCTGGGGGAAGGAATATATTTTCTATGCCAACTAATAGAACTGAGACTATCAAATCATGGGGGTGGGCTTTAGGACTTGATTACAAGCTTCCTAAGAATTACACTGTAGGTGGTAACGTTTCCTTCAATACGCTTTCTAATCTGGCGGAATTAACTGAGACTGGCTTCCAGCCAAGCTTCAATACTCCTGAGTATCGCTATGTATTGAATTTTGCAAATCGTGAGGTTGTCAAAAACCTAGGTTTTGCAGTTGCTTACAGATGGCAAGGTGAATTCGCCTGGCAATCCTCTTTCGTAGCTCCTGCTGTATCTTCGCAGCAACTTTCAGTAATGCCGGCATTCGGAACATTTGATGCTCAGGTTAGCTACAAGTTAAAGAGTTTGAAGTCAATCTTGAAAGTGGGTGGATCTAACCTATTCAACGATGGCTACAGACAAGCTTGGGGGAACCCAACTGTTGGAACTATGTACTTTGTGAGTTTAACATTCGATGAGTTCTTGAATTAAGACTCAACCAATCAACCAAATAAAAGCCATCTTGTAAGAGATGGCTTTTTTTATGTTTTGATTTTAAAGAGGAGTTGTCAAATTACCTGATAGAAATATTTTCGATTAAAAATTCTTTAGTAAATCCAGGTAGGAATCTGATCATAATAAGGCATTAAATCTTTTAAAATCTTCTATTGAGTTTCATGAGAAGACATTACTCTTTGTAACCGCTCAAAATAAGGTTGGGAATAGACTAAAAAACTTGGACTGGGTAAACCCTTAATTTGTTCTTTGGATAATTTTTTTTAAAGCCATTAGAATGTTTCAATGCTATCTTAATTTGCTTTGGAGATAGCGTTAACTGAAATAGTTTTTGAGAATTAAAACCTAGAACATCTCGATTTTTTAAGGAAATATTTTCTAACCCTAATTCACTAAGTCAATGATCAGGGTGCCCATAAAGCCCAACTTTACTATCCTAAGAAATCAAAATATCTACTTGAATTTCATCAATCTACGTTTTGGAATAGCTTTTTAAATTATCCATTCCAAGATTTTCTAATCTACTATAGGGATAAACCAATACGTTTAATTTGGTGAAACCAAGGATTTGGAAGCTTGTCGCATTTATTTGTTTCGGATTCCCTCCAATTCAGATTTACTGTATTGTTCATCTGAATTCCCCACCTCACCTTTCTTCAAGGTCAATAGAAAAACTTTATTCCCCTGATCCAAAAGTGACCTCAAGGTCCGGAGATTGTGACTTCATTATCTGGTCGGGGAAAAAATCTAAGACTTTAATTACTTGGGCTTTGATTAATGATTTTTGATTCTGGATTTCAGAATCGTTTAGCTGATTACTGCCAATCCAAATCAAAAAAAAAGGGTAGCAAAACCAATCGAAAGAATGGTAATTGCTACCCATAGAATCACTTGTTTAATTAATCTTGATTCAAGGTACTTAGGAAACTGACCAAATCGCGAAGCTCTCGTTTGGATAGTAAAGTTCCCATTGGCGGCATGCTGGACATTGCGGTTTTTGAAGTCTTGATTTCAGATTTGGGAATAGTCTTTTCCGGTTCAGAACCAACTTTTACTACTACCGAATCTGAGTTGTCAGTCATCAGTGTACCGCTAACTTTTTCACCAGAATTCAATTCTAAATTGATCATTCCAAAACCAGGTGCAAGCCTTTTGCTGGGTTCAACAAGTGCTATAAGTAATTCCTCTCTACTAAGTTTATTGGCAATACCCGAGAGTCTTGGTCCTGCATTACCACCCATATCATCATAAGCATGGCAGCGGATACATTGTGCAGTTTGATTTTCAAAAAAGATCCCTCGTCCATTTCTAACGCTTCCTTCTGCCAGAGCTCCTTGGTATTGTTTCCAAGGTTCTCCTTCACTTTTCTCTTCCAATAATAATTTGAAATTGCTCTCCAAGTCAACGGATTTAGTTGCTTTGATCGCTTCTTCCAATTCTACCCAAGTGGCCTCAGGTAGTTTCCCTGACTTAAACTGAGTTAATATCCCATCCCATTCTTTCAGTTTTGAGCTCTCTGACAATCCGCCTAAAGTCAGAAGTGCGGTTTGTTTTTCAGGAATAGACCTTTTCTGAATGATTTCAGAAAGTAAGGCCACCTTTTGTTCCTGAGGTAAATCTGTTTCTGCCAAGAAGCCCAATCCAGCTACCCGTAAGGCCTGATTTTGGTCCACCATCGCTCGCGCGATAGCTTTTCCAAGAATAGCCGAATTCATAACTTTTAAGGAATTCAAAGCAGCCACTTTTACAGAAGCTGATGGATCTGTTTTTAATTTTTCAAATAGTAAATCTTCTGTATCGGTGATAGAAAGCTTACCTAATGCTTTTACAGATTCTAGTCTTAAGTCTTCTGTGCTTGAATTCAACTGAGCAACCAATTCCTTTTTTGAAATTTCTCTGATAATTCCCGGATCACGATTCACCTCTCCTCTATATCTGCCATCTACCCGATCTACTAAAGATGGTTTGGCCCAAGTTCCCACTGCAGCGATTGCTTCTTGTTTGAGTGGAAGTGGTACGCCTGATTGTGATAGGAAGGCTAGTAAATCCATCAGATTCTCATCAGTTCCTACTCGCTGGTTGGCACTTATGATCCTTCGAACAAGTGGCTCATTTCGGAAGGTAGTTGTGCTGATTAATTTGGCTAGAGCAGGTAATGCAGTCGGTACAGAAAAATCATCGTGGATCGCTAGTGCCGCTTCGGTGACAATAAACTCGTCAGGATCATTAAGGAAAATTGCCAATTCCGGAGATTCTAATCTTCGCAAAGCGATGACAGCACCGAGGCGAACGGCCTTAGAAGGATGCGAAGAAAGGGCTGCAAGTGGTTGAACTTTTCCAATTCTGGAAAGGGCCAAAGTTGCAGCGTGTCTGATGTAGGCATCTTCGTCATTATTTTCTTGGAGCAACGTAATTAGAGGCTGTAATGCTTTCTCTGAGGCTGTTCTTCCCAATGCTTCCGCAGCAAAGAATTGAACGCGATTGTTGACGTCTTTTAAGTTTGAAATTAATTCGCTCTCGGCTTTGGAATACCGAATATCACCAAGCCATTTAGCAGCTTGCGCTTTGATTTCAGGATCTTGATCTTTTAATAGTGGCACAATTACCTGCGCATAAGAAATGTCTATAAGACGGGCCAGTTGGCTTATTCCTACGATTGCATGAATTCTTGCAAGTTGATTGCTCTTATCTTTTAGGACTTCCTGGAATACCTGAAAACCCTCTTTCTCTCGTTTAGCCAGCTCAAATTGGGCCTTACGACGTACTCTCATATCCTCATGATAGAGATTTGACTTCAATTCAGCTGCTTTCAGTTTTTTGAAGTCTGCTCTTAATTTCTGCTCAGTATCTGCTTGAATTGCTTTTAAATCCGAGTTTTCTTCTTCCAATTTCCATACTCTACCATAATTTTTTGTTCCCCATCCGTCTATCCAATCGGCTAAATAAAGTGCACCATCAGGGCCAAAATCCAAACCTGTTGGAAGTACACCTGAAAGTATTCGTTCAGTTTTAGTCAACTCAAAGCTTGCTCCTTTATTCTGGAGTTTGAATGCGTGAATTCCGGACCTAGCAGGACTTCCAACAAACTCAACCACAAAGAAACTATCCTTCCATTTTGATCCGAGAGCAGTGCCTGGGTTATAAACCATACCAGTGGGACCTGAGACATAGTTTTGAATACAAGGGGTAATGAAAGCCGCCTGACCTTCCCATCTTGGGAGAAAGAGTTTTTCATCCATCCACACCTTGTATGAATTATTATCGGGGTCTCGGTATTTACCAAATTGCCAATTGGTCCGCCAACCTGAATCTGATCCATTGGTCAAATACACCAATCGTTCTTTTTCTCCGGGATGATCCCCATCATTATCTACTGAGATTAAATTGGTATGGGCATCAAAGACAAACTCGTGCGTATTTCTCACACCCATGGCGAATATTTCAAAATCACTTCCATCTGGATTAGCACGTGCAATAACTCCACGATTTGGATATTTCCATTCTTTTCCGTCAGGTCCTGTACCATTAAACCCTATATCCCCTATTCCCCAATATACTCTTCCGTCTGGGCCCATCTCTAATCCAGACATGCCATGAGCACCAAAACCTATATGAATCCCGTAACCGTGAGAGATGGAAGACTTTTCATCCATGATACCATCGCCATTATTGTCCACCATGCGCCACATATCCGGGCCTACTCCGACATATAAAGCATCTTCACCCATCATAACTGCACCTGCTACGTCTGTTACTTCATCATTGAAGTCTTCTACCATCATTTGGCTTTGATCTGCATATCCATCTCCATCGGTGTCTTTCAGTCGATAAATTTGTTCTTTCTGAACTGTCATGTCCCGCCAGTCATGAGACCCATCTCCATTCAAATCTGCCAGCCAGGTATTTTCGGAAGATCGCTCAGGGGAAAGTTCAGCATGCAAGAAAGCGCGCTTTTCTTCAATATTTTGAAGAGAAATTGATCGTATTTCCCAGTCTTGATGCCCTCTGATATCAAACTCAGCGTCTTTTTGTCGATTGGTACGGGAATAAATGAGTTCACCTTGATCTGTCATTTGGATCGAAATCGGATCATAAACTAGTGAGTCAACTGCCCAAATTGAGAGTTTTAATCCTTCGGATAAAACAGGAGAAACAGATGCTTCAATAGCTTTAACCTGGGCCTGAACTGTTTCTTGATCCAAAGACTTTATTCGAAGGTCTGTTTTGCTTTCTTGGCAAGAGAAAGCTAAAAGCCCTACAAATAGAAGAAAGGGACTTAATTTAATAGTGTATTTTAATTGGGTCATAGGGTTTGAAAGTTGAAATCAAGCCTTAAGATAATTAAAATCAAAAAGTTGTAAATACCATTTGTAAAATGTGGCTAAAAAAACAAAAATCCCGATCAGAGATCGGGATTTTGTAAACTTTAACCACTAACAACCATAAAACAAAAGTAATATAAATTCTAAGTTAGAATTATGTAGTCGATACGGGAATCGAACCCGTGTTTTATCCGTGAAAGGGATACGTCCTAACCCCTAGACGAATCGACCATACTTTCAAAAATTCAAATTTTATTGATAAACGTATAATAATCAATAAGTTCTGTAGTCGATACGGGAATCGAACCCGTGTTTTATCCGTGAAAGGGATACGTCCTAACCCCTAGACGAATCGACCGTTATATACGTGAAAAGCTTGCTTTTCCGTAAGGTTGTGCAAATATAGAGGCTTAAGATTATAATACCAATTCAGCCACAAAAATTTATTTGGTTTACTATTTAATCGATTGATCCAAAGGAATAAAATTTTACTTCGAGGGGAATAGTAATGAAAAAGCTACTTTTGATGGAGAATTAGACTAAAAGAATGTTTCAAGGAAAAGAAATTCGAGTAGCCATAAATGGCTTTGGGAGAATTGGCAGATATACTGCTAAATTAATTTTAGAAAAGGCGGAGTTCAACTTGGTTGCCATCAATGATTTAGCAGATACTACCGCAATTGCACATTTATTAAAATATGATTCAATTCATGGGAAAGCAGCTCAGAAAATTGGACTTGAATCCAATATTCTAAGGTACGGAGATCAGGAAATTCAACTTTTCGGAATTTCTGACCCTACCCTTTTGCCATGGGAGGAATTAGATATTGATTTAGTAATAGAATGTACTGGAAGATTTACGGATCGTTCAGGTGCAGAAAAACATCTTCAAGCTGGAGCGAAAAAAGTAATTATATCCGCTCCCTCTCTAGATGAAACGATCAAAATGATTGTGCTGGGTGTGAATGATACTGTTCTTACAGGCGCAGAAAGGATTGTATCCAATGCTTCATGCACCACTAATTGTCTAGCACCTATGGTACATATCCTAGAAGAAAATTTTGGGATTATCAAGGGGTTTGCATCAACGGTTCATTCCTACACCAATGATCAGAACCTACATGATGCCCCCCATCGTGATTTGAGAAGAGCTAGAGCTGCAGCTTATTCAATCATCCCAACTACTACTAATGCTGGTAAAGCTTTAGATATCGTTATTCCTGGATTAGCAGGGAAAATCGAAGCCTCTGCCATGCGTGTGCCAGTGCCTGATGGCTCGCTGACGGATTTAATCGTAGAATTAAAACAAACAGTCTCCGCAGAACAAGTGAATGAAGTTTTTTTCAAGGCCAGTTTAGGTAAATTCAAAGGCCTTCTGGAAGTAGAAAATGACCCTATTGTCTCTATGGATATTATTGGGAATCCACATTCCTGTATTATTGACGCTGCACTTACCTCTTCAAAAGGAAATTTGTTGAAATTGGTTGGTTGGTATGACAATGAAGCTGGATATGCAAATCGCTTGGTAGATTTGGCTAGAATATTATTTAGATAATTCTTTCCTTTAGTCTTTCAATCGATTGAGGGCCAAAGCCTTCAGAATAAAGCTAGGAAGGGTGGTGTGGTTTTTACGTTTTCTTAAGTTGAGATACCATCCTATTTTTTCCATAATAGGAATTTTATAGGTCTCTACCATTTCAATCAATGTTCCATCAGGGTCCTCAATGTAAGCAAAACGGCCTGCGGCATTTCCCATGTCAAACTCATTTTCGCTATCTACAGTAAACTCGACTCCTATATCTTTCAAGTTTTGTTTCAGTAAACTCATTTCATTTACGTCAAAACAGACATGAATAAACCCTAAGTCACCCCAATTACGATCCTTGAATATGTTCCTTCTGGAAGGATGATCAGTTTCGATCAATTCTATTTGAGGTTGACAAAGCAGCTTACCAACAGCCCCGCAAGGTTTTGGTGATCCTTGTAGGATTACTCTTCTAAAGGCTTGATCAGGGGCTCCTAATGAATCAAAATCCTCCCAAACCTTAGAAGCATCAGCTAAGATATCTGACTGCTGAAAATGTTCCTGATAGATTGGGAGGACTTTATTTATGGAGCTCACACCCATAACCACTCCAAGTACTCCTCCGGTCAAATCTTTGTTTTGACTAAACCAAGACTTGTTTTCCACCAATTCAAAAATATTTCCAAAGGGATCTTTTACATAAAAATGCTTATCGCCAGCAGGGTTTTTACACGGTTTATTCAACACATCAGCGTCTATTGAGAGCAAATGATCATAGGTCTTTTGGCTATCCTTACACCTGATTTTTACTGCTAAAATTCCTAAATCTGTCCATTGAAGCTTATTCTTTGATGCAAGAGGAGTTTTAGAAGTATACTGCCAAATTTCAAATCCTCCCCCTCCCTGCATATTCATTGCTAAAATAGCATGTCGGCTTTCTACTTTACCGGCGGTATAGCGAGTCATTAATTTTGCTTCAGCACTGTCTTGAAAAATGGGAACATCCATTTTGAATGCTTTTCTATACCACGCCCAAGCTTCAGATGCATTTTCTACACCTATTCCAACTTGTTGGATCCCATTAATTTGAACTTGACTCATTTATTTAATAATTGATTTATCTTTTATTTTAATCTGTTGTAATATAAAGTTTTAATCCTTTCGGGTTTTACGCCCAATCTAAAAGCAGTAAGTGCAATCAAGTTTGCCCATTGTATGGTGAGCCAACTGTTAGTCTGATATTTCCTGTCTGATACTTTAATCGACTTTTTAATTAATTTGAATTGGGTCACTTTTTTAATACGTCTTACAAAGTTAAAATCTTCCATGATTGTAAATTTTTCATCATAACCGCCTAATTCCTTGAAAAAAGAATGGTTTATAAAAAGGGTTTGATCTCCCCCACCTGTGAATATCCCATTGAATCGGGTAAACCAACTATTGATTTTTAACATCGGACGCTTTGATTCAAATTCATAGGAAAAGCAACCTGCTCTATACCCACTATTTAATGCGCCTAAAATATCTTCTGATAGACTTTTTAGCGGTAGGCTATCTGCATGGATGAAATAAAGGATCGATCCCTTGGCAACCTTTGCTCCAGCATTTAATTGAGCTGCTCTGGAGCAAATTGGACTTGGAATTACAGTTGCACCATGTTGGGCTGCGATAGCCCTAGAATTATCTGTACTTCCACCATCAACCACCAGAATCTCGCTAATGATACTTGCTTCTAAAGCAGTTAGGAAAGGAATCAATCGATGAAGGTTGGTGGCTTCATTTAAGGTTGGGATAATGATGGATATGGAATCAGGCTCTCTCATTTTATTCGCTTGATCACATAGTTTTTTATAGGATTTTCCATTAGTGCTTTGTCCATTTCACCGTTTTCATAAAAAAATTTATTCCGATTTCCATTGATCTCGATTTCATAACCATGAGATTCTGTTTCTGTGATTTTACTAACCAAACCGAAGGTTTCGGAGATCATATTTAATCCGTTTTTGGGCTCCTGGAAGTAAAACTTAACCGTAGAGAAAGGGATCAAATTAGGAATTGACTCCTTATTATCAAATTTATAGGTGTGAGAATCTATCAAATACGATTTTCCAGTCCACTTGATAATACTATAGAACGATCCTCTATTAGAAATTGACTTGGATTCAGATTTGATCATCATTCCATCTTTGTAGGTTGATTTAATGGTGAGTTCAACGTTGACTTTGCCAAAGAACCAGAAGCTCACCAGGCTTTCTAAGTTGTATTCTATGATACTTCCCTTCTTATTTTCTTCGACTTCCATAGTTCCGATATTAAAACCTGCAAGTAGAATTTCGTACGATTTTTGGGTCACTTGAGCGTGGGCATCAATCCAAGGTAAACTGGTGATAATAACTATGAGTAACACAATGATCCAATTTTTTGAATCTTCCTTCTTAGAAATTTCTATCATAAGTTATTTGTCCTAAACCTATTCATAAAAAGGTTTAGTTAAATTTCATTTTCACTTTATCCCAATCCTCCTCACGATCAACGTCTGAAAGTGTCTCTATCCTTTCATAGGATAAACCTTCTTGTGTCAATCTATTGATAGTTTCTTTCAACACATCTTCTGTGCTCCATTTCATGTCTTCAAAAAGGCTAGAAACAAGATTTTTCATCCCTAATAAATAATATCCTCCGTCCTCCGCAGGACCGATTACAACATCCACTAAATCGAGTTTTTGAATTGCTGTTTTAATATGGATTGGCTCCAAAGTTGCGCAATCTGTTCCAATGATCAAGACTCGTTCATATCCAATACAAAATAAGAACTCAAATGCATTTTTCATCCGATCTCCGAGGTCTTTTCCAGTTTGCACTTGAAAATAAAAGCTTGAAGCTTTGATTTCATAGGTCTTCGGAATATAATTAGAGAAAAATATATACGTATCAGCAGCTACAGGTTGGATAACTTGATGCGTATGTGCAATCAAAATTTGGTAGATTTTTAGAGCTTCTTCATGACCGAGCGTAGATGCCAATCTAGTTTTCACCTTTCCTAGAATTTCATTTTTCTGAAAAACTATCAATGCGGTTTTCTTCATAATATCAATCTGGGAGTAGCTTTTAACAGGTAATTTGCTAATAAAACATAATTGACTTGATTAACCAAACTAGAAATCAATCTGGCTTTTTTAAATATTTTCATGTTTAAAAGGTATTAAAAATTGAGAAAAGGGCATCTGTCTGAACAATGCTTCGTAACTTCTATCCTTTAATTTAATTTATTTTTAAATTTATTAATTATGACATTAAGACTAGGCGATTTAGCTCCAAACTTTCAGGCAGATACCTCAATGGGTAAACTTGATTTTTATGAGTATTTGGGAGATAGTTGGGGGATTCTTTTTTCTCACCCTG
>JBLGAM010000114.1:0-10584 GCA_047612305.1 Planctomycetota bacterium
TATTTCCTTTGTCTACCAATCCCTGAACAACTAGCATAAGTAGTTCGATATCCTTGAAATGCAAACCTGTTGTTGGCTCATCTAGAATGTAAAAGGTCTTGCCAGTATCTTTTTTGGATAGTTCGGTAGCTAATTTCACCCGCTGGGCCTCTCCACCAGAAAGTGTTGTAGCATGCTGACCTAGGGTGATATACCCCAAACCTACATCGTTGAGGGTTTTGATTTTGCGAAGAATCTTCGGGAGAAATTCGAAGAACTCTACCGCTTGTTCCACCGTCATATCTAGCACGTCGGAAATTGATTTACTCTTAAATCGTACTTCCAAAGTTTCCCGATTGTAGCGTTTTCCTTTACAGGTTTCGCAGGGAACATGGACATCAGGAAGAAAATCCATCTCCACCAGTTTCATACCTGCTCCTTCACAGTCTTCACATCTACCGCCTTTGACATTAAAGGAAAAACGCCCGGGCTTGTAGCCTCTAATTTTTGACTCCGGAAGGTCGGTAAATAAGGCTCGGATGTCTGAGAAAACTCCAGTGTAGGTCGCTGGATTGGATCTTGGAGTTCGCCCGATTGGGGATTGATCCACTTCGATGACTTTATCAAGTTCTTTCAACCCATCGATGCGCTCATAAGGCATCGGATCTTTTTTGGAGTGATAGATTTCTCGATTCAAGATAGGATAAAGCGTCTCATGGATCAAGGTACTCTTGCCTGATCCTGATACTCCAGTGATGCAGATCAAAGTTCCCAAAGGCAGGTGTAAGTCCACATTCTTCAGGTTATTTCCAGTTGCTCCTTTTAAGAAGAGCTCACCTATCTTAGTTTTTCTTCTGGTTTTCGGAACTGGGAGACCAAGTTTTCCACTGAGGTAACTGGCAGTGGATCCCGAAGATCTCAAAATCTCTTTTGGCGTGCCTGCGGCTACTATATGTCCACCGTGTCGACCTGCACCTGGACCCATGTCGAGGATATAGTCAGATTCTAGCATCATATCTTTATCATGCTCTACTACCAAAACCGAATTTCCTAAATCGCGAAGACTTTGAAGGGCTTTGATCAGCTTCACATTATCTCTCTGATGCAGGCCAATGCTGGGCTCATCTAAAATATATAGGACTCCAACGAGCTGCGTTCCTATCTGCGTGGCCAATCGAATTCGCTGCGCCTCGCCTCCAGACAAAGTCCGAAGCGGTCGATTCAGCGAGAGGTAATCCAAGCCGATGTCTAGTAGAAAGCCGATTCTTTTTCGGATTTCCTTCAAGACCTCCGAGGCGATGATGTTTTGCTTTTGGGAAAGTCTGCTTTCCAGATCCTCAAACCATACGCTAAGTCCCCGAATATCCATCATCGCCAGCTGACCGATGTGGGTGTTGTCAAGTTTGATATGGAGTGCTTCTTTTTTTAAGCGATATCCATCGCATTCTGTACAGGTTTGGGTCACGGTGAATTCACTTACCCAATCTTGAATTTTGTCCGAACTGCCTTCCTGATATTTTTGAAGGAAATTGATGATTCCCTCAAAGGTTGTATGCCATTTGGTTCCTGGATATTTGACGGAGTCGACCGCCACTTCTACTTTATCTCCATTCAGTAAGATATCCACCACATTTGGTGGGAGATCTTTAATAGGAGTACTCATTGAGCACTTGTAATGCTTTAGAATTGCTTCAATTTTCTTGAAAATCCAGATGTCGCGATATTCACCCAAAGGAGCTATTCCGCCTCTGGTAATACTCAAATTTGGGTCTGGGATGATACTTTCTTGCGTAATCTCTTCGGTAATCCCCAAGCCGTTACAAACTGGGCAAGCGCCATAGGGACTATTGAAGGAAAAGCTATTTGGAGCTGGCTCCTCATAGGAAAGTCCAGTTTCTGGATCCATCAGGTACTTAGAAAAATGGTGGATTTCCCCTCCCTCATCTCGAAGCATTATCATTCCTTTACCATGCTGAAGGGCAGATTTTAAGGATTGAGTAATTCGAAATCGATCTGATTCGTCTGCTACAATTCGATCAATGACAATCTCAATATCATGGATTTTGTATCGATCCACTTGCATTTTGGGAGCCATTTCCATGACCACTCCATCAACTCTGACCTTGGAAAACCCCATTTTCCGAATCTGCTCAAAAAGTTCTCGGTAATGACCCTTTCTGCCTTTAACAACAGGAGCGAGGATGTATAATTTTTCATTTAGGAAATTGGAAAAAAGCTGCTCTACGATCTGATCTTCTGTTTGACGCACCATTCTTTTTCCTGTCAAATAAGAAAAAGCTTCCCCTGCACGAGCATACAGCAGCCGCATAAAATCATAGATTTCCGTAACCGTGCCGACCGTTGAGCGAGGATTTTTGGAAGTAGTCTTTTGCTCAATGGCAATTACCGGAGAAAGTCCATTGATTTTGTCCACGTCAGGTCGCTCCAAACCTCCTAAAAAAGAACGTGCATAGGCAGAAAAACTCTCCATGTAGCGGCGCTGTCCCTCGGCATAGATGGTGTCAAATGCCAATGAACTCTTTCCGCTACCACTTAATCCAGTGATTACTACCAGCTTGTTTCGTGGGATCTTAAGGTCTAGATTTTTAAGATTGTGCTCGCGAGCACCAAATATCTCAATGAATTCTTCCTGAGAAGAAATAGGATTACTCATAAGTCAGTGGACAAATACAATCGGCGAAGGTACGAAATTAGAAAGGGATGGGCTAGCTAGATTCTAAGATTGTAAGCTGATTCTGCTGGGCTTTGTTCCGAATTGCAATAGAAAATTTGACAGGAATAGGAATTTATGACCTAGCGATTGCTCTTTTTCAAAATGACCGGATAGATCCAGCTTTTAATTAAATATTCTGACTGACTGCCGTTTCCATTAAGAGCTTAGCCCAGTTCCAGCATTTATTGTGCTCGACTCCCTTTATTCGGGCAAGAGCAGCTCATAAGTTCGTCCCCGCTTTACATTCAGGTCCTTGTCTCGAAGCCATGGATTGTATTGCTTCAATTCTTTGTAGCTGCTATTCTTCATTTTAGCCCAAGAAGCCAAGTTTTTGATGTCTTCTTTTACCACAATAGTTCTAAACGGAGGGCTTTGATAGTAATCTTCGGGATGCAAATAAAATCCAAATTCAGATGGGCTTTCGAAGATTACCTTGAAAGCTAGGATTCTAAAAAGATAGCGGCTTGTCTCATCGTTGAGGTAGAGCTCATAATAATTATCAATCAACTGCTCTTCTTGTCTTCGGGCAAAGCCAGTCTGGCCCATATTGTAGCTGGCAGCTACGGCTGTCCAATCCCCGAATTTTTGATGCGCTTTTTTTAAATAACCAGCGGCAGCAATGGTGGATTTTTCTAGGTGATAGCGCTCATCTACATCATTGTTGACTTCCAGACCATATTCTTTGGCGGTAGATTCCATAAACTGCCAAAAACCTCGAGCACCAGCCGGAGAGGACACATTCATCAGGCCTGATTCAGCAATTGCTAAATATTTAAAATCTTCAGGGATTTGATTTGCTTTAAGCCATTCCTCAATCTGCGGCAGGAACTTAGTGGAGCGCTTCATGAGCAAAACCATATTCGACTCCCAATAAGCATTGACGTAGAGTTCGCGCTCTAGGCGCTCTCTCACATCAGGAATAGTAATAGGAACGGATTCCCCAGCAAAACTCAAAGTGTCTGGTAGATTGAAAATCTTCACCGAATCTCGAAAAGATCCTTTTGAGGTTATGAATAGGCTTTGCTCCGCAGCCTGAGCTATGGGCTCCTCGTTTCTAATGCGCTGCAAAAGTAAATACCCTGTCAGCGAAAGGCATAGAAAAGTCAAAAAATAAAGAAAAGCGAGATGTCCTTTTTGCATTAGAAATTTGGGCTCAGTAAATATTTGTTATAAAATTCATCGATCACTTTTACTGCTTCTGTAGCATCTTCGACCACACAAAAAAGATCAAGGTCCTCTTCATTGATGTAATTGTTAGAAAGTAGTGAGCTTTTGATCCAGTCAACAAGTCCTTGCCAGTAGGCTTTACCTACCAAGACGATCGGAAATTTTCCGATTTTATTAGTTTGAATTAGTGTCAATGCCTCAAAAAACTCATCCATAGTCCCAAACCCCCCGGGGAGCACTACAAAGCCCTGGGAATATTTTATAAACATGACCTTTCTGACGAAGAAATAATCGAAACTCATCAATTTGTCTCGATCGATGTAGATATTGTTGAATTGCTCAAAAGGCAATTCTATATTTAATCCGACTGATTTACCACCCTCGGAATAGGCTCCTTTATTTCCAGCTTCCATGATTCCTGGACCGCCACCTGTGATTACTCCATAGCCATGTCTGACTAGTTTTGCAGCAATGTCTTCAGCCATTTTGTAGTGGGCATGATCCCTCGGAGTTCGGGCAGAGCCAAAAATAGAAACACATGGGCCTATTTTGGATAACTTCTCAAACCCTACGACGAATTCTGACATAATTTTAAAAATGGCCCATGAATCCGCGCTTTTGATTTCGCTCCAATCCCGCTCCTTGAATGCATTTCTGATTCTGTCTTCGGCTTTTTCTTCTTCTTCTTCAGTGCTCATAAAAATTCAATTTGTTTTAAAGAAAACGATCTGTACAGTCTTTTGGATGGGAAAATGGTATTATTTCCCAACCATAGACCCTAAGCTACTGTCAATCAATATAAAAAAAATAGTAGGAATGGGGATCAATCTGCTGTCATGCATTGTATTTTTACACAAATTATTATCCAATGAACCTTGCTGAAAAGTCCAGGGCTGTATCAAATTTATTTGATCAACTTGAGGAAGAGTCGAAGCAATTTGCTTCTGAAAGTGGGTTAGGATGTGTTTCCGGATGCGGCGCATGCTGCGCAAATCCAGAAGTCTCGGCTTCACCACTTGAATTTCTCCCATTAGCCTTTGATTTTTACAATAAAGGGCTTTCTGAGACGATATTGTCACTTTTGGATTCGGAGGAAGAAAGTAAAAGCTGCATCGTATATCGTGCACATAGTAGCGATGGTAAGAATGGTTATTGTACCAACTATGCTTATCGAGGTTTGATCTGCCGGCTTTTTTCTGCTTCTGCTAGGAAAAACAAGTACGGTGCAAAAGATTTGATTATCTGTAAAATACTGAAGACAGAAAAAGCGCAAAAGTTTACCGAAGCGTCAGAGCGAATTAATTCAGATTTACAAGTTCCCATTGCCTCAAAATTTTATCAAATGATCGAAGAAATTGATAGCTCACTTGCACAGCATTATCCAATTAATACGGCAATAAGGCTAGCTTTAGAATCGGTATTACGGTTTAAATTCTACCAAGAAGAAGAGTTTTTACCGATAGCTTAATTTTTTTGATCTTCTCAATTAGGTTATATTGGGGTATTATTTTTAAGTAAAAACTTGGTATGGTAAAAATAGGAGAGATATTAAATACAGTTAGAGGAATTGTAGAGACGAAAATAGAATTGGTGAAAAATGAAATACAGGAGGAATTCATCGCAATTATATTTCGGATTCTCCTTTTGACTTTCATGATTGCTTTAGGACTTTTTGTACTTCTGTTTTTTAGTTTTTCGCTAGCCTTTTTCTTAAGCCAATATACTAAGTCACCTTACATGGGATTTCTGCTCGTCGGCGGTCTATATTTGATACTATTCGGAGGAGTTTATTACGCTAGATATTCTGATCGGATGCAGCGGGGCGTGGAGATCGGACTAAGAAGGTTTGTATTTAGTAAAAGGAATAGAAAAAAGAACAATGAATAAAAATCTTGAAGACAAGTCGGAGGAACTTGAACAAACTTTGTTGAAGCAATTGCAACTCTTCAAAGAAGACTCGAAGGATTGGGTTAAAGTTGGAGGTTTAGTTCTTGCCGGAGGCTTAGTAACTTTTGCGATAGTTCAAGCCACTCGAAAGAAGAAAAATCGAGAAACTGAGCGCGCACTGGAGGTATTAGAAAGAGAAGGATTATTGAGTAAGGATTTGGAGAAAAAATTAAACTCATCTTCCAAGAGTAGTTTTTGGCCTTCACTTGGAGAGCGATTATTATTAGTAGGATTGTCTTTCGCCAAAGAAAAGTACTTTCCAAACTTACTCAATCTTGTTTCGGAAGATGATATATCACCAGAAGAAGGTAAGTAAACTCCTCAGATCACTACAGTCTTCAGGGAATAAAGGCATAGCTTGGTTAGTAGATCCTGATAAAATATTAGATCTCAATGGGCTCAGATCTGATTTTTCGTGGATTCAACAAAGTAATTTGGATTTGATTTTTGTGGGGGGAAGCCAATTTGATCGGAATAATTTTGATGAGGTCGTATTGGCTTTGAAAGACCTCGCCGGAGAAATCCCGGTAGTCATTTTTCCAGGTTCTCACTATCAGCTTACCCAACATGCAGATGCTATCTTATTCCTATCCCTTATTTCAGGAAGGAATCCTGAGTTTCTGATTGGCCATCAGGTTTTAGCTGCTCCAATCATTCAAAAAATGGGTTTAGAAGTGCTTCCAACAGGTTATTTGCTCATTAATGAACATGAGATCACGAGCGTACAGTACATCAGCCAAACTACTCCAATCCCGAATTCTAAGCCAAACCTAGCTAAGGCAACAGCTTTGGCGGGGCAATTTTTGGGAATGACGTTTTTTTTCCTGGATGCCGGGAGTGGTTCAAGCAGTCCCGTTTCTTCTGAAGTAATTCAAGCTGTTCGTGAAGTGGTAGCGCATCCAATTATTGTGGGTGGAGGGATTGACTCAATTCCTAAATTGAAAAGTGCATTTCTCGCAGGAGCAGACCTACTGGTATTGGGAAATAGTGTAGAAAAAGACCCCGGCTTTTTGGTCGAGGCCTTGGCATTTAAAGCGATAATGAATCGATCATTGCACGTTAATTAGTGACTCTCTTCGGCGCATCTTTCCGGCCGGCACTCCATACATCATTTTGAATCTTCGGCAGAAATAGGCGGTGTCCTTATAGCCTACGTCCTTGCCAATATCCCGAATTGATTTTTTTGAGGTTCTAAGCAACTCCACTGCAGTTTCCATCCGCTGGTATTCTATGTAGTCCTGAGGATTTATTCCGGTAAGCATTTTGAAATATTGACCCACATAATCTTCGGATACATTGGCTATTTGAGCCAAAACTTTATTAGAAAGATCGCCTCCAAGGTTGGCCTTGATAAAGTTAAATAAATCGATGAGTCTAGGGTCCTTGAAATAGGTAGCATTGGTGGAAAGCTCCTCTAAGAATAGGCGATTTTTTAAAATATGGCGAAGTAGCTCTATTACTAGGATTTCTGTTTGACTTTTAAGGATTCGCTCTTTTCCAACATTACTTACCTCTATCTCTTTCATCAAGTCTTCGATGATAGTAGCAATACGATCATTGAATCGAATGATAAATGGGGGAATATCTAGTGAATTGAAAAAGTTAACCACATCGAAAACTTTTGAGTCAAAGCTGACCATTGAAATACAGTCTTCCTCCATATTTATGATGTCCTTGAAGGAAATGCTTTGGAGGTATTTTTTTTTACTTTCTTTGAATTGTTGATTGGATAAGTCTGACTTCTTTAGGCTATTTCCTACTGTAAGTTTTGTTTTGCGATCAGCAGGAAGGAATAAAACTTCGCCTTCATTGAGTAGCTCTTGATCTTCGCCAAACTTCAATGTACCGTGATGTATTAGTATCAGCGTGTTATCAGTTTCTTTGTAATCTTTGACTGTGAAAGGTTTTTCAAGTCTAAAATTGTTTCCTCGAATAAATCTAACATTTACCGACTCAATAACTTTGTTGTAATATTCCATGAATAAGTTGGAGAAAGAATAAATTCAAAAATATGATTTTTCTAATTAAAAAACATAACTTTTCAGTAATGAGATTGAAAAAAATAAAAAAAAGGGTATAATTTCTATTAATTATACCCTTTCATTTGATTTCAGGCGACTACTTCAAGATACCTCTAGATATCACTATTTTCTGAATTTCGGAGGTTCCCTCGTAAATTTGAGTGATTTTGGCGTCTCGCATGAGTCGCTCTACGTGGTATTCTTTGACATAGCCATAGCCGCCATGTACTTGTATCGCTTCGATAGTTACATCCATTGCTACCTGAGAAGCATATAATTTTGCCATTGCCGAAGCATGAGAATAATCTTCACCTTGATCTTTCAGCCAAGCTGCTTTGTACACCAAAAGTCTGGCTGCTTCAATTGATGTAGCCATGTCTGCAAGTTTAAACTGAATCGCCTGATGTTGGCTGATAGGTTTCCCAAATGCTTTTCGCTCTTTGGAGTAAGCCAGCGCCAATTCATAAGCTCCACCCGCAATTCCCAAAGCTTGGGCAGCTATTCCTATTCTGCCTCCATTAAGGGTTTCCATTGCAAAAGTAAATCCAGAGCCTTCTTCCCCGATTCGGTTTTCTATCGGCACTTTGACGTCAGTAAACATCAATGAATGTGTGTCAGAGCCACGAATCCCCAGTTTGTCTTCTTTTTTTCCAACCACAAATCCTTCCCCTCCTCCTTCTACAATAAATACGGAGATTCCTTTGTGGCCTTTACTTGCATCTGTTTGTGCAATTACCAAATAGATACTTGCCGAGGAACCGTTTGTAATCCAATTTTTAGTACCGTTGAGGATATAATGATCTCCAATAAGCTCAGCTGAGGTCTGCTGAGAAGTAGCGTCAGAACCAGCTTCTGGCTCAGAAAGGCAGAATGCTCCCAAAACTTCACCGCTTGCGAGAGGTTTCAAATACTTCTCTTTTTGAGCTTCGGATCCATATTTCTCCAAACCCCAGCATACCAAAGAATTGTTTACAGACATGCATACGGAAGCGGAAGCATCAATTTTTGAAAGTTCCTCCATAGCCAATACGTAGGAAATGGTATCCATTCCGCCACCATTGTATTTCGGCTTCACCATCATTCCCATAAATCCAAGTTCACCCATCTTCTGAACCTGCTCTTTGGGGAATTTAGCTTCAGAATCCCGCTGGATTACTCCTGGCAAGAGCTCTGTATTGGCAAATTCTCTTGCAGCATCTTGGACGGCTAGATGTTCTTCAGTTAATTGGAAATGCATGTTTTAATAAATTGGGTTGAAATCCTTTCGGAAGTTATATCAAAAAAATAAAAGGGGCAAAACCTGCCCCTTTTCCCAATTTTTATTTGATCTGTATCAATCCCGCCCCCCAAAAAACATAAAAACATAATAAGCTAGCGTGGCTAAAGCTGCTAAAGCTGCTACTACGTAAGTCATAGCTGCCCATTTTAGTGCATCTTTCGACATTGCGTATTCATCTGGCGTTACGATGTTTCGTGTTTTTACCCAAGCAAGCGCCCGGTTACTGGCATCAAATTCTACTGGAAGCGTCACTAAAGTAAACAAGGTGATAACTCCGTATGCACTGACAACAACGTATCCAACAAGCTCATAAGGAATTCCTAGTGCAAATCCTCCTAAAAGTGAGGCGATTAACACGAAATTTAAGATTTTACCGGCACTGTTTTGGATTGGCACCAAGGTAGATCTCAAATTTAACCAAGTATAGGAAGTAGCATGTTGGACGGCGTGGCCGCACTCGTGAGCTGCTACTGCTGCTGCTGAGGCATTTCTACCGTAATACACATCAGGGCTAAGATTTACGGTTTTGTTCTGTGGGTTATAATGGTCGCTTAACTGCCCTTCCACAGATAAAACCTCAACGTCTGTGATGTTATTATCTGCCAACATTAATTTGGCGATTTCTGCTCCGGAAAGGTTGGCCTTCAGAGGCGTCTCCGAATACTTTTTAAACTTGCTTTTCAAGGTCCTATTGACCAAAAAGCCAGCTGCAGCAAAGACTATAAAGATTACTATGATCATATTTAATTTTATTTAGAGATTGATTAACGAAGTTAAACCTCAGTTGGTTTTTTCCAAGCAGGAATTCTTAGGAGAATTATCCAGCTGATTAATCCTGCGAAAATTACTAAGAGGACTTGGGTGCCATGGATAATCGCCGCAAAGATTTTTCCGTCTTGTTCGGATATTCCCAATTGTATCAAAATGAAAGCCACAAGCGCATGAAAGGTCCCTATTCCCCCTTGCACAGGAGCAATCATGCCAATACTTCCCATGACCATGACCAGCAGTACTTCGCTGCTAGACAAATTGGCAGTGCTCTGGATTCCCAGAGAGACGGTATACATCGTTAAGAAATAGATGATCCAGATAGTAATTGAACTGGCTGCAAACCCAATTGGATTCCGAAGCTTGCCTACAGATCGAAGGCCTCCTCCTATCTCTCTAAAAAAATGTTGGATTTTGTTGACGAAAGAGTGGTTCTTGAATCTTCGAAAAACCAGGTAAATAGATAGGATGAATATTAGTAATCCTCCAATTGCGATAGGAAGGTTGGAAAGGATTCCAGCGATTAATGACTTTAAATCCACCAGTTGATTTGCGAGATTTAGAAACAATTCATTTTCTACAAAAAAAGCTAGAAAGATGGTGCCAATCAAAAAAATCAAATCTACACTTCGCTCCACGATCACCGTGCCGAACAGATGACCTAATGATATGCCATTAGTACGGGTCAA
>JBLGAM010000115.1:0-10273 GCA_047612305.1 Planctomycetota bacterium
CATTAAATCTCATTACTTTCCTTGCTTAAGTGTTTGTTCAAGTTCCAAAGATCAGGAATACTTAATGATGTGTTGAAGAAAATTACAGTAATACCTAATATGAGCCATAGGTGAAGAAAATAAATTACGGAAATTATCTGATTCCTTGTTATTCATCTCATTACCGTTTGTCTCCTAATAGGATAGCCCATCTAATTTTAAAAGCAAAACAATTGAAAAATGGTAATTTGTATACCAAAGAGTTAAAATAATCAAACCCAGAAACCTATGAAAACCAGAAGAGATTTCCTCATCAAATCAGCACTTGGAGCTGCAGGCCTAGTCACTGCACCTACATGGCTTCAAGGAGCGCCCTCAATTATTAGAAATTTCAACAAACCAAATTCTTTAATCAATGGAGTTCAGATTGGTTGCATCACTTATAGCTTCCGATCTATGCCAGATCAAAGTGCAGAAGCCACGCTCCAGTACATAAAAGATAGTGGTCTGAGCGCAATCGAGTTGATGGGAGATCCTGCAGAATCCTTTGCGGGAATGCCAAGCTCTCCTGTCGATCGTATGAGGATGTATCAACTAGGCGGAAAAGCTAGACGAGGCGAGGAACTAACTGCAGATGAAAAGAAAGAGCTGGAGGAACTTCGAGTGCAAGGTGATGCCTATCAGAAAGAAGTGGTCGCTTGGAGAGCAACCGCAGATATGAAAAAGTTTGAGCAATTCCGAAAAATGTATAAAGATGCAGGAGTGAGTATTTATGCTTTTAAACCTAATGCATTTGGAAAGAATAATACGGATGCCGAGATCGCCTATGGGATGAAAGCAGCCAAAGCACTTGGTGCTTCACATGTCACTTTAGAGCATCCATCGGATGATGCACATACACTAAAGCTTGGCAAAATGGGTGAACAATACGGTATGGCTGTAGGCTATCATGGACACGAGCAGGAGACTTTTGGCTTTTGGGATACGGCCTTGGCTCAAAGCCCTAAAAACGGATTAAATCTCGATGCAGGTCACTACATCGCTGCTGGACAAACCGATCTTATTCCTCTGATTGAAAAACAACATAGCAGGATTCTTAGCATGCATACAAAAGATCGTACTGCTCCAGCTAATGGCAAAGGAAATGTAGCTTGGGGAACCGGAGACACTCCAATTCCTGAACTGCTTAAAATGATGAAATCCAATAAGTATAAATTCCCAGCTACGATTGAGTTGGAATACGAAGTGCCGACCAATTCAAATGCAGTAAAGGAAGTCCAGAAATGCGTAGAATTTTGCACAAAAGCTTTGGCTTAGGACCTAATAGTTGATTAAACACCCAAAAACACCGAAGTTATTTACTTCGGTGTTTTTGCTGAGCATCTAAGATTTTTCCAGAAAATCAAATCTCGTATTGCTTCATTTTATTAAATAAGGTCTTCCTATCTATCCCTAACTTTTGAGCCGCTTTTGTTCTGTTGTATTTCACTTCCTCTAGAACATTCCGGAGCAGCTCAGCTTCGGCTTCTGCAGCTGCATCTTTTAAATTTATCGATATGATTTTATGTGGTACTTCACCTGAATTAACCGGTGAAGTGGTAAAATCGAACTTCTTAGCATAGACTAATTCTGGTGGTAAAGCTGAAAGTTTCATTCGGTTTCCATCTGTCAATAAAGTAGCGCGCCTAATTACATTACGAATTTCCCGAAGGTTTCCCGGCCAATAGTATTCCAGGAAAACATCCATGACTTCTTCGTCAAACCCAAACACCTTTCTCCCTAATTCTTTATTTGAAAGTTCTAGAAAAAAAGCTGCAAAAGCTTCGATATCTCCCGTACGCTCACGAAGAGGTGGTACAGTGATACTAAATTCGTTTAGCCTGAAATAAAGGTCTTCCCTGAATTTCCCAGCTTGAACGGACTTCCTTAAATCCTCATTAGATGCAACTAAAATTCTCACATCAACAGATTGATCTTTGGTTCCCCCAATTCTTCTCAATTTCCTCTCCTGCACTAGTCTGAGTAAACCAATCTGAATTTCATAGGAAAGATTGGAAATCTCATCTAAAAAAATGGTTCCGCCATTTGCCAATTCGAATTGGCCAGGCTTATCTGAAGAAGCACCAGTAAAAGCTCCTTTTTCATGTCCCCAAAGTTCGCTTCCGGCAAGCTCTTTGGTCATAGCACCACAATCAATCGCAATAAACGCCTTTCCTGATCGGTCACTTTGATCATGAATCGTTCTCGCAATATTTTCCTTCCCAGCACCACTTTCACCATATATAATTACAGATAATTGCGTTGGAGCTACTAGATCAATTTCTTTATAAAGATGTTTGGATTCTTTTCCTGTTCCTTTAAGGTAAGTTGGATTACTAAATTTTGGTCCTTTAGAATTGTATTTCGAATTAGATGATGACAAATGAGACTCCTCTTTTTTCTGCGCTGTTTTGGCTAGAGCCCGCTCGATTAAGTTTAAAATTTCATCTGGAAACAGAGGTTTGGTGACATAATCAAAAGCGCCATTTTTAATAACCTCAACTGCTATTTTGACATCCGCATAACCAGTAATAATTGCAACTTGGGTATCAGGGGAATGTTCTCGAACTTTTCTAAGAATATCCCTACCCTCCATGTCTCGAAGCTTGAAATCGCAAAAGATCAAATCATAAAAGTGCTTACGAATCAGATCAAGTCCATTTCTGCCGGAAATAGTTGTAGTGACGTCAAAGCCATTCTTGTTTAAAAACCTTTCTAAAAGCTGGCAAACATCAATATTATCATCAATTACTAGTATTTTAGTCATAGCACAATTGATTTTTTTTGGCCCTTTATTTTTTGGACTAAGTCTACCAATTTCGAAGCATTAAATGGCTTACTTAGAAAATCATACGCCCCATTATTGATGGCTTCGTTTCGAACCTCCTGATTATCTAGAGCACTCATAATGATAATTTTCTTGCCAGCAACATTTATGAAGGATCTCAATTCTTTTAAGCTATTTCCATCTGGTAAATACACATCTAAGAACACAATCTCTGGTCTCTTTTGTCTAAAAATAGTAATACCCTCTTGAAGCGTTCCTGCAGAAAGAACTGTAAAGCCCTTTTTAGATAAAAATCTTGCTAGTATACCTCGGATTTCAGTCGAGTCATCAACTATTAGAATTAAGTTTTCTTCGGTCAATTTGTGTCTCTATTTATTTTTTTTATGTTTTATTTTAAGAATAATAGGCCAGATCATTGACTTCTATTATTCTACCATCAGTAATTTGTGGTCAGCTGCTTTTTCTTATTGATTCTACCGTAAGTCTAGCTAGTGCTTTTGAAGCCACCAATTGTTATAGGCTTACTTTTAAGGCCTGAGATCTCAGTTCCAATGCGGTTTTTTTGAGGTCAACAATGATGCTTTTTATTTTTTTTTGCTGAATGGCCAATTGTTTTTGATTTCAATATAGATTTGCTCCAATGATTCCGGCTTTAATCAGCCCACTCATCCATAAGGTTCGATTTATATATTCCTTTTTCATTTTTTATAAATTAAAATTTTAAGACTCATTAGTGAATTACTGTTTTGGTCTTTTTGATATTTTTAATCCAACCTAAAAACTAATTTCATTCACTGGAATAAATTAGGAGAGATTTTTATCATCCAATTAAATCTTCTTTTACCGTTCAGAAGGATATTATCAATTTGTTCTTCAGAGTTAAATTTGATTATGATAAATCATGATATTCAATAACATAAATTATTTTTTACTCAAACACCCCTCCAAAAATCAATCTGAAGAGTACCTCAATTACTATTAACTCCAAAAGAACATGGATCAGACCAGATGCGTTATAGGAAAAAACTCCAATAAGCGAACCTATAACATGGATAATTGCGATAAAATATAATAGTGAACTCAGGACATTGTATTTTATATGAATAAATTATTTTATTATCAATACAAGACTTGTGCCGATAAAGTACTAAATGATAAAACCTGTTTTATGAAGCCTTAAGTGAATTTATTGAATTATACTCTGTCACTTTAAGATAAGATAATTATTTGAATAATAAATAAAAATTTCCCCAAATTGGGCAAAAATTATAAACATTGAGGAAATAATTCCGCGACTTTGTGAATTTAAGTTTATAGCTGATTTATTAAAAAATTAGTAGTAAAGTGTGATTTTTGAAAAAACTAAAGCTTTTGTAGAATTATGAGAACTCAAAAATCAATAGTTAAATCCTTTAAAAAAAGCGATTAGAAACTCTTCCAAGACAATACAATAATAATATTTTAATAAGCTTGAATTTTTTCTCATTTTAAGGGACAGACCAAATATTTTTGAGCAATTGAAAAATGACTCATATGAAAATTTATAGCTTCATTAGTTTTGAAAATGAGACAAATAGGCGATAACTAATAAAACATTTTAAATCATCTAAATACTAACAAGAACGTCTATTTTTAGTACTGAAAAGCTTTGGCAAAGTACTTCAATCCTTTAATTATTAGATTGAATCCTATTGTCTCAATTTTAATGAGGTTACTTATCTTATTCTCAATTTTTTCATTTTTTACTAAAAAAATGTGAGGAAAAAAGACGCGCCTTAAACCTATCATGAAAATTACTTAAAACTATAAGATATTGAATAACAGTATTTTTAAAACCACATTTTAGAATGAAACACAACCTACTTCTGTGATGAAGAGAAATTAATTTAATACCTTAATGAAAGCTTTCCTCCTGATAAGTCTAACTTCCCAATTCGGGATATCATCCTATTAGACTTGAATACGCCAAAAAAAGGGAAGTAAAACCTCTTAACAAGAAATCAAAATACACGAGAAATTTAAAAAAGTACAGATCAACGTTTTACCAATTCGAGTCTTTAGGAAGATATTCCCGTAGCCTATATCATTGGACGCAACAACTTCTTTACCAAAATAGAGACATTTAAAGACCCTGTAAAATAAACAAAATACTCGTCTGCTATGGGTTCAATAAAATAGAACCTCCAACTTAAAAAATCATGACTAAAGAGCAAATTCAAATTTTGTATATAGATGATAATCCAGATGATTTCTATTTAGTTGAAACCTATTTGAGTAGAATTGAAGAGCCAGAATATAAAGCAGTGCATGCCTCTACTTATGAGGAGGCATTAGAACAAATCAAACACCCCTTTGATATCTACTTAGTGGATTACCGCTTAGGCAAGGATAGCGGATTGGAGTTAATTAAGATAATTAAATCCCAACAACCCCATGCCGCAGTGATCCTATTATCAGGCATGGATTCCGGAAACCTCGATGAGGAAGCGCTAAACCTTGGTGCTTCGGATTACTTAGTTAAAGGTGAGTTTGATGCATCTTTACTAGACAGGACTCTCAGATACGCACATAGAGATAGTCAAATTAAAGAAAACCTGGACCTTGAAGGTGGAAAATTTAGATCTATTTTCGAGCGAGCCACTGATCCATTTTTATTAATCGATAGTGAAAGCCATATTTTAGAAGTTAATCCTAGTTCAATCTCCAAATTTGAGTTTGAAGAGGAAATTTCTTCACAATTAAAGCTCCCCATTTTTGTTAGCTTGATCGAAGAGAAAGTCATTCGAAAACAAATTTTAGAAAAGCTTCAAAATAAATTTGAAATCATTGATTTTGAAGCGACTCTTATCAATAAAGCAGGAAAAACATTCAAAGGCTTGGTGAACATAGTAAAGCAGAATGAAAACACTTTTCAAGTATTGATTAAAGATCTATCTGCTATTAAAGCCAAAGAAGAAGAAGATCTTAACCTTAAAAAGTTTTCCGCAACAGGTAGAATAGCCAGACTATTGGCTCATGAAGTCAAAAATCCTTTAAGTACCATAGTGCTATCCGCTGACCAACTTCTCATGGAACTTCCAGAAGAAGTCCTGAAAGAAAGCGGTGACTTGATCGAGGTAATCCAGCGAAATTGTGATCGGATAAATCAACTGGTAACTCAGCTATTAAAAAGCACGCGATTTTCTGAGCTGAATATCTCCTCTCATCTAATTAATAACTTGGTAGACGAAGCTTTAGCAAAAGTAAAAGATCGAATCGAAATGAAAGAAATCAAAATCATCAAAGATTATGAGCCTGATTTCTGCACAATTGAGGTGGATGCTGAACAGGTGAAAATTGGTTTAATTAATCTTATCGTAAATAGTGTTGAAGCAATAGTCCATAAAAATGGGTCAATAAAACTTTCCACAGCCATAAAAGCGGATTTTTGCGAAATTAAAATTGAAGATAACGGAACAGGAATCTCAATTGAAAATTTAGAGCGACTTTTCGAGCCATTCTTCACCAGTAAAATCTCGGGCACAGGATTAGGCCTGACTAACACCCAAAAAATCATTTTGAGCCATGGTGGATCTATTCGAGTAAAAAGCGAATTAGGAAGAGGTTCTACTTTTATTATCAATTTGAAGTTTCCTAAGCTTAATGAAGATAAAAATTACCAGACGATGTAAAGTATGAGATCCTGTGAAGCATTATTTCCTGAATTAATATTTTGTTCTTTGGTTTTTTGAAAGAGCGCAATTCATAATGACAGATTTCAAAGGGATTTTAAGCAAGTTTGATTTCCACCATTGGCAGTATCATATTCCTGTGCCAGATGAATTGCTCCCGAAATTAATGGATGAAAACAATCGAAGGATTTTGGTATGGCTAGACCAAACAGGTCCCTATCACATGGCCTTGTTCAAAGCTAAAACCTGTTGGTACATTTTGATCAATCAACAGCTCCGATCTATACTGGAAATCGAGGAAGGTAATAAAGTCAATATTAAAATAGAACGCGATCCTAGCGAGTTTGGGCATGAGGTCCAAGAAGAATTTACTGTGATGCTGGATCAGGATGATGAAGCCAATCAAATTTTCTCCAACCTCAGTCCAGGGAAGCAAAGAAGCCTAATTTATCTAGTCACAAAAGTTAAAAACCCAGAAAGTCGGATGAAAAAATCGCTGGCAATCATGCATCATTTGCGGCTGAGCAAAGGCAAAATCGACGGGAAACAGCTAAATGAATTGATAAAATATTACAGTAATCTCTGAAGGATTTTAACTAGTAAAATCAAAGGGTATAGACAAATTCTAGTGGCGACGCAGCGGCGCAGAAAATCTTTTTTTTAGACTTACATATGAGATAGCAGGATTGAGCGATTTAAAATTGGCCTCTTCTCACATGCCTTAGAATTTATAAGTTAGATTACTCGCTGCGAGAAACAAAGCAAACATCAGTTTTCCCAATAAATAGTAAGCTTTGGATATAAATTCAGTATTTTTCTATCCAAATGAGATCAAACAAACTCCCTAAAATAAATTGTGACCTCGGAGAGGGTATTGCCAATGAGCAAGAAATTTTTCCTTGGATTGACTGTGGGAGCATAGCCTGCGGTGGACATTTTGGAGATGAAGCAAGCATCGCTTCAAGCCTTAAACTTGCACTTGCAAACGGAGTAAAAGTAGGGGCACATCCCTCCTATCCAGATCAGGAAAATTTTGGGAGAAAATCCATGAAGCTCGATTTAGGAGCATTGACAGCTTCATTAAATGAGCAGATTGATCGCTTTCAGCTTGTAGCCAACCAACTCGGTATGCCTTCTGATCATATCAAATTTCATGGAGCGCTATACAATGATGCGATGGCAAATGCAGAGTTGGCTCAAAATCTCTGCAAATGGCTTTCGCTTCAATATAAGCGAATTCCAATTTTTGTATCACCAGGATCTCAAATGCTATTTTGGGCCGAGCAGTTTGGATTAAAAACCCGACTGGAAGTTTTTGGAGATCGAGCATATCAAGCTAATTATCAATTGGTAGCTAGAAGTGAAGCGGATTCACTTTTCACCACAATGGAAAATGTCGATGCACATATCCGTCCAATCCTACTCGAGCAGCAGATACTTACGAGCACAGGAAAGAAAATCCCAGCTATAGCTGAGACGGTTTGCTTCCACGGAGACAACCCCGGCTTGATGAATTTTCTCCCCATTATTAGAAAAAAATATTGGAAATGAGGCCAAGTCGAAGACAGATCGGACCCTATCTGATTGAACTCTATTGGGATGAAAAACCTAATGATTTACTCTTGCAGCATATCTTAAGTTGGGAATTGGCTATCGCGTCACAACTGGGAACAGAAGTCTTAGAAATTAGAAAAGGATTCCAGACGCTTACGTGCATGCTCAGGAGCGACCTTAATCCTGATTTACAAAGACGCTGGAAAGCTTTGCTTCAATCTAACATCAATGTACTTCCCCTTCCTGATAAAGTATGGGAAATACCAGTTTGCTATGATCAAGAGCTGGGCAAAGATCTGAATGCGCTTTCCAAATCAAAGTCCATCAGCGTCGAGGAAGTAATCAACCTCCACACATTCCCAACTTACCGAATTCATTTCTTTGGCTTCTTGCCTGGTTTCATGTATTTAAATGGCCTAGATCCGGCTTTACATTTTCCAAGGAAAAGTATCCCTGATCGGAAAATAGAGCCGGGATCAGTAGCCATAGGAGGTGCTCAAACGGGGATTTACCCAAACGAAAGTCCAGGAGGTTGGCATGTCATTGGGAAAACTCCAACTATCCTTTTTCATCAAAATGAAAACCCTCCTGTTTTCGCGAAGCCTGGAGAACAAATCAAGTTTTTATCCATAGGTCTTGAAGAATTTTACCGTCTTTCCAAAGATTCAAAACCATTAAAAAGCAATGATTAGAGACATTGGGTTTTTAGAGATTTTAAAAACAAATCCTGGAACAAGTATTCAGGACCTTGGAAGAATCGGGCTTGGACACTGGGGCGTCCCAATAGCTGGAGTAATGGACCAACGTTCATATAAATGGATCAATCACTTGCTCAAGAACAAACCAAATACTGCAATTTTAGAAATATTACAACCCGGGTTTAAGTGCCGCTTTGATAGTTATATCACTATCGGATTGTCGGGAGCGAAAGCTGAGATTCGGACAAACGGTGAGTTGAATTCCTGCACCTTGATCAAAATCGTTCCTGGAGATGAGGTAGAAATAGGGAAATTCTTATTAGGAAGTATTGTTTACCTGGGGATAACTCAGGGATTTCAGACAGAAGTAGTCTTATCTTCTAGAAGCAACTATCCTAAAATCACGAATACCGGGATGCTCTCAAAAGGAGATAAAGTTCCGTTTTTCACCACTCAATCGCTAGCCGAGGAGACTTTCGCTTCTGTTAAACTTAAGACTGCTTGGTTTGAAAAATCCATCTTGGAGGTTTATCCAGGGCCTGATTTCGAAGCATTATCAAATGATAACAAAACACAATTATTCAATTCAAAATTTACGATCTCGACTTTAGCTAATCGGATGGCTTTTCAATTGGAGGAGCTCTTGCCTAACTCGATCCCCGACCGATTAACTGCTCCAGTCTTTCCTGGAACTGTCCAATTGACTTCTGGAGGCAAACTGTTAATCCTGATGCGCGATGCCCAAGTCACGGGAGGCTATCCTCGAGTTTTACAGCTTACTGAAGGCTCATTGGACATATTGGCCCAGAAAAAACCAGGTCAGCAAGTCAAATTTCAGTTGAAAAACTTCGATTGAGTGAATAAAAAGCCATCATACTCTGTTTAAAAATAATATGGTTATACGGAATTCTACCAGGAACCTTATTTCCTTTGCTTTACTAGACGGGTGACAGGTGTCCGATGACCGATAACATAGGTTTTAACCTCATTTGTTAAATGCTAAATGCCCTTACTGGCAAAGTAGCGTACATTCATAAAAAATAATTTGAAAAAATGATCAATGACGTGCAGATATAAAAATATTGCTGCCACAACGCTTTAATTGATAGCGCAAGAACTATGAGACTTTTTTCCTATGTGTGAAAAAACTCCTCCCAACGGTTTTCGCAGAAAATATTTTTTAATATGTGTGTCCGCAATTGCAACAGTAAAAGGTAAAAGCAACTTAATTTTTGGTAAACACTAGCATTGCTGGTACTTCTCCCGATCGCTATCGGGACGTCATCGGTCTTCAAGCCAGAGAAGCAAAGAAAAAGAGGTCACTGCCATCAATTCGGATAATCAGGTTTTTTTAAGATCTATTAATCCTCATCCAAACCTCCGCTTACCTCTGCGAAACCTTCGCATCCTTGATGGCTGAAAAAACATTCTAAAAAAATTCTATTCTGCTTGAGTAAACTAGTTCCGGCTATTATCTTACAGCTAAACTTTTCGAAACCCAAAAGCCATGAATACAAGTCTAAATGAACAAATAAGCAAGCAGG
>JBLGAM010000116.1:0-10241 GCA_047612305.1 Planctomycetota bacterium
GTTCCAAACTCAGGTAAGATTGAATTTAGCTAAAAATATTAGAAGTATAGCCACAAGTGTCCTTCAAAATGAAGCACAAGCTATCTTAAACCTTGTAAATTTTTTAGATGAGGATTTTGACGCATGTGTTGCTCGAATTTTAGCCTCCAAAGGTAGAGTTGTTGTCACAGGAGTAGGGAAAAGTGCCATAATTGCCAATAAAATTGTGGCGACATTGAATTCTACCGGAACCCCAGCGCTTTTTATGCATGCCGCAGATGCAATTCATGGTGATTTGGGAATGATCCAATCCGAAGATGTGGTTATCTGTATTTCTAAAAGTGGAAATACTCCAGAAATTAAAGTGTTGGTTCCGCTTCTCAAGAAATCCGGATCCATTTTGGTTGCATTGGTCAGCAATACTGATAGCTACTTAGCTGCGCACGCCGATTACGTTTTGAATGCTACAATTGGTGAAGAGGCTTGTCCACATAATCTTGCTCCCACTACTAGCACTAGCGCACATTTGGCCTTGGGAGATGCTTTGGCAGTTTGTTTATTGGAAGCTAGAGGATTTACTTCAAAGGATTTCGCGAAATACCATCCCGGAGGCACATTAGGAAAACAACTTTATCTCAAAATAGAAGATGTATTGGATAAAGATCAAATTCCTAAAGTGAGCCTAGACTCAGGATTGACCGATATTATCATGGAAATATCAAGCAAACGCTTGGGTGCCACTGCGGTAGTAGATCACCAAGATCGGCTCATAGGAATCATTACCGATGGGGATCTTCGAAGAATGCTCCAGAAGACGCTTGATATCCAATCCCTGAAAGCTATTGATATTATGACAGGGAATCCAAAAACTATAGCCAAAAATGAGTTTGCTGTTAAGGCTTACAATTTAATGCGAAGCCATAATATTACACAATTGATAGCCATGGATGGAGAGAAAATAGCAGGATTTGTCCATATTCATGAATTGATGAAAGAAGGAATAGTTTAAAATGCTCAGTAAACCCTACATCGTGATTATGGCAGGTGGAATCGGAACCCGGTTTTGGCCGCATAGTCGAAGAAAATTACCAAAGCAATTTTTAGATATTTTGGGTACCGGCCGTTCCTTATTACAGATGACCTATGATCGATTTAAGGAATTTTCCGATCCTGCTCAGTTTGTAATTATTACCTACAAAAAATATTTACATTTAGTTAAAGAGCAACTCCCAGATCTGAAAAGTCATCAGATTATGGTAGAGCCCTTGAGAAGAAATACTGCCGCTTGTATTGCTTACGCCAGTTATAAAATTCATTCGATCGATCCTCATGCCACTTTAGTCGTGACTCCTGCTGATCATCTGGTCTTGCAAGAAGGTAAATTTGCAAAGACGATTGCTCAAGCGATTGCGGCAGCTCAAATGCCTAAGCGTTTGATCACACTTGGAATTACTCCAAATCGGCCAGAAACTGGCTACGGATACATTCAGTATCATGAGAACTCTGATTCAGATGTGATGAAAGTAAAAACTTTCACTGAAAAGCCTAACCTCAAGCTTGCTAAAACATTTCTCGATAGCGGAGATTTTGTTTGGAATTCTGGTATATTTATCTGGAAAACTAGTAGCCTTATCTATGCATTTGAGGAGCATATGCCAGACTTGGCGGAGGTTTTTGATGAAGGATTAGCTGTTTTTGGTTCTGAAAGCGAAGCTGCATTTATATCCCGAGCGTATGCCCAGTTGAAAAGTATCTCGATTGACTATGGCGTGATGGAAAAGTCTAATCAAGTTTATGTCTTGCCGTCAGATTTTGGATGGTCAGATCTGGGCTCTTGGAATAGTCTCTATGATGTCGCCATAAAAGACGAAGAAAAAAACGTTGTGGAGGCAAATGCCATTCTCTATGAAACGAAAAACTGTTACATCAAACTTGATAGTGATAAGCTCGTGGTGATTCAAGGCTTGGATAATTACTTGGTCAACGAGACTGGTAATGTACTTTTAATTTGCAAACTGGACGATGAAAAGAAGTTCAGGGAGTTTGTATCCAACGCACGAAAAAAAGGGGAAGAATTTATTTAATCCTTCCCCATTAATTCTACTATTATTTTTTTCGTTGCCTTATGGCCTCATAGATGGCGACTCCAGCGGAAACTGAAACGTTTAAGCTTTCAATATGTCCGGCCATTGGAATTTTTACCCGATCATCCATGATACCGAATAGCTCATTGGATATTCCATCCTCTTCTGAACCCATAATCATCGCCACAGGAACAGAAAAATCTGCTTCGTACATAGATTTTTCTGTCTTCTCAGTAATTCCAATTAGAATCAAACCAGATTTTTGCAAGTCTCTGCACGTATAGAATAAGTTTTTGACTCGTGCTATTGGAAGGTGATTTAATGCTCCCGCAGATGTCTTGAGCGCATCTGCATTGATCTGAGCACTTCCCTTTTCAGGAATTACGATAGCATCTACACCTGCACATTCAGCCGTCCGAGCGATTGCTCCGAAGTTCCGTACATCAGTGATTCGATCTAAAATTAATATTAGGGGCGATTTTCCTATTGCAAAACAGCTTTCGATCACATTATCTAAGGAGGCATATTCGATCGCTGACATTTGAGCGACTACACCTTGATGATTTTTTCGAGTGATTCTGTTCAGCTTCGCATCTGGAACGCGTACGATTGGGATCTTTTCAGCTTTGCAAAGCTGAAGTAATTCCTTAATTAAATCATTGTTTAGTTCTTTCTGAACGAGTACTTTATCAATGTCCTTGCCTGCCTGGATTGATTCCATGACAGCTCTGGTTCCAAAAATGAAATCTTTTTCGTGGGCTCCTTTTTCAATTAGAAAGCCATCTTTCCGCTTCTCCATAGGGATATGTTCTTGAACCAAACCGGCTGATAGGCTCGAGAGCGATTCAATGTATAATAGTGTGGGCTCAGTATATTTTTTACCCGCGCAAAGGTAAAACGAATTTTTGAACTCTCGGTCATCCCTCCATAAGACCAAACTTCCCTGTCTAAATAGAAATTCACTTCTTGAGGAGCACCCATTACAATATAAATCATGCCTTTGTCTGTTTTCCAGCCTTCTTTAAAATCGGTGAAAAGTAAATTTGAAAACTCGATCTGTCTAAAATATTCTCGGATCAAGTCTTTCGCAGTGTCTGGATTCCGGGTTAAACCGATCCAATATTCATCTAGAGCTTTTTTCTTATCTGTTGCTAATAGTAACGATTCGTGCTCTTTTCGAGTTGAAATATAGGTGACCATTTGGACCATCTCCTCCCAGTCTTTCACCTTTGGGAATGCCTCATGAGTAGTTTTCAAAACTATTCCAGTTAACTTGGAAGTATCACTCTGGATAAAATAATACCCAATTTTATCGAGTGATTTGGGTATGTTCGATAAGAAATCCCCCTCGTCTACTACTTCTAATTCTTTTGGAACTGCTGCTGGCTTAGTCTCCATTGGAGGGTAGGGCACTTCGAAGTTGATAGGGTAATAGAACGAATGCAAGTTTGGTCCACCATTGCTCTTGAAAAGTAAGGAATTACCCGAGTTCAAATAGGTTTGATCGAACCCCACCTCGTTGGCATAATAGGCAGAAAAATCAGGAAAATCGAATAAAAAGGGACTTTTGAGATCTAGATGGTAATAATATTCATCACCCTGTCGGGTATCTAAAGCAGTGAAAAGAAGAACTGTAGTTGGATCCTCTGAGGATATGTTTAGCTCCTTTTCAAAAACCCAATGCCGATCAGTATCATGTGTCAGGTTATTCGCAGTTAGAATCACGGTTTGGTCACTAAGAATTTCTTCTGTATAGGAATTTAACAAAGCATAGGTGAAGCTGAAGGTGTTGAACTCCTGATTTTGTTCGATTTTATCAACAACAAATTGAGTCTTAAAAGTTGTTTCAGAAATTTTAACAGGAACAATTTTTAATCCCAGTCGTGAATAGCGGGAATACCGAAGTGCCTGATTGAGATTGCTAAGATTTTTTTGTGAAAATGCAGAAGCTCCTATTCCAAAAAAAAGGAAACTAAAAAGTATGATTTTAATCGTTTTTTGTTTCATCAGGTGATTTTCTCGGTTTTAAAAATTAACCTTACTTTTGCCAAAATAGTAAAATTTTAAATGGCTACCTATACAACGGAAATCGCATCTGACAAGTTGGTCAGTGACAACCCAATTCATCAACGATTACTCAAAGCTTACATCACTGCAAAGCCCTTAATTTCAGGAAAACTCCTAGAAGTGGGTTGTGGCGAAGGAAGAGGAGTGGAGGAGTTATTGCCTTTGTCTGAGAGTTATATTGGGTTGGATAAAATTGGGGAAATCATCGAAATACTTCAAAAAAGATTCCCGGGAGTAGATTTCCGTCAAACTGTTATTCCTCCTTTTGTTGGGTTTGCCGATAATTCCTTTGACACAATCGTTTCCTTTCAAGTCATAGAGCATATTCCAAACGACAAACTTTTTCTTCAGGAAATTTATAGAATGCTAAAGCCGGGAGGGAAGGCTATTATTTCTACTCCAAATATTGCGTATACCCTATCAAGAAATCCTTGGCATGAGCGAGAATACAAGCCCCAGGAATTAATTGGTTTAGTTTCCGGGATTTTTGATTCGGTCCAAGCCAATGGAATAGGAGGAAATGAGAAAGTTTGGGCCTACCATGAAGCAAATCGCAAGTCGGTTCAGAAGATCATGCGCTTCGATATTTTTGATTTGCAGTACAAATTACCAGCAGCGATCCTTCGAATGCCTTTTGAAATTTTAAATCGGATGAATCGAAATAAGCTCCATAAACAAGAAGGGAATTCTGTGAGGGATATTTCTTACGAAGATTATATTGTAGTAGAAGATCCTGCGAAGGGTTTGGATTTGTTTTATGTGTTGGGGAAGAAGTAATAATTTAGATTTTACAGAAAAAAAAGCGAGCTCAAGAAATTGAGTTCGCTTTTTTTGATTTTTGACTTTTTTATTTCCGGTCGAGGAGACTTCCTCCGCCAGACTCTTCAGCACCCAATAATGATCCCATTCTGAGCTTGAGTTCTTGTGCTTTTTCCTGATAGCCTCTTTCCTCAAGAAGTGGAATGAAATACTTCACCATTTCGATCGAAATCATCATTTCCCGATCGTAATCACGATTTTGAGTCTGATAGAACCCAATCATGTCCAGCGATTTTTTAGAGACCTGTTCGATAATGTCCATTGCTTTTTCATCTTCTCCTACTTCAAAGAAAAGTGGAACAGACTGTCCACTGGAAAGATCATAAGGTATTGCTTCATTTGGCATCACTTCCAAACCATAATTTAACAGGTCGGTAGCTTTTTCCATTTTATCTTGATCCAAAAGTGCAATTACAATACTATTCAAAGCACTTCGATGATTGGAAGCAAAACGTCGATATTCCTCATCCAAATAGGCGTCTGGATTATTCATTCCTCGGAATGCGAAATTCTCTTTGAAATTCTTGTAGGCCAAGTCGGCATTTACCAATTCCTCCCGAATAAAGTCAGGCTTTTGGATCGGAAGAAGACGGTAAGTCAGACCTTCCATCACTACATGCTCATCGATATTGATCCCTATGGTGGCCAGAGAAGTATTGTTGAAGTAGATCGGTCGCTCCCAATTATTGGAAGTAATCAAATCAATCAGCATCAACGTACCCTTCGTGACGTATTGTCCTTTCACTTGAAGGTTCATTTGAGGGGTGAAAAGCGAAGTGAATTCCTCAGGTATTATATTTTGATTGGCAACAGCCATACTGTCCACCTCCAGAATTAAATTACGGGAAGGAACCATATTGACCACGCTCTTCCCACCAGTTTCCATTTTTAGCAAAGGAGAGCCACCGTTGAGTAGTTTGAGGTATTCTTTTACAGAGATGGCATTCATGCCTTCTCGTTCGGTGACGTATAACACATCATTCGTTCCTTTTTGATAGCGCTCGGCACTTAGGCTGAATGGCAATGGATTGGACTCTCCGGATTGTTTGGTCATTTGCTCTACATACCAATCGGTATCAAAATAACTCAAAACAATTACCCGCACGTCGGTTCGGAATCCTTCCACTTCTTGTACATACCAGAGTGGGAAGGTGTCATTATCTCCTCCTGTAAATAGGATCGCATTTGGTGCACAAGAAGCCAAGAAATTACGGGCAGAATCCACTGAGAAATAGCGGCCTCGACGATTGTGATCATTCCAGTTTTCGCTAGCCATCAGACCAACTACGGGTAGGGTCAAAAGCGTCGCAATGATCCCTGCCGTTGCCAAGTTTTTATTAGCCTTGGCTATCATGTGAGCGATGGCAAGGACTCCCATGCCCACCCAAATAGCAAATGCATAGAAGCTGCCTACATAGATATAATCTCTTTCCCGAGGTTCTACTGGAGGCGAGTTCAGGTAGAGTACCAGAACTGCTCCCATCATCAGGAAGAGCATCAGATTAACGTAAAAAGACTTCGGATCGACTTTAGCCTGGAAAAATATTCCGATGATTCCCAAAAGAAGCGGAAGCATCAGGTAATTATTATGGCCTTTATTTTCGGTGATGTATTCTGGATAGTCTGTGGAAATCGCATCCGAGATCCCGATCCAAGGTGCATCGGAAAAGTCTGATTCCCTACCTGAGAAATTCCACATGAAATACCTGAAATACATCTGCCCTAACTGATGGGAAAACATAAAATAAAGGTTGTCGCCGAAGGTTGGATCTTGGCCTTCTCTCAGGCCAAGCTTTTGACGGTAGATTCTCTGGTGATTTTCTTGAGTGGAATAAACACGAGGGAGAATTGTTGTTTTGGTAGGATCGTACGTGTTTACCAAACTGTAATCGACGATTTCATACTTGTCTTTACCCTTCATATATACCGGATCGCCTTCCACTTGATCTACAAGTTTGGCAGTAAAATATTGTCCATGAAGTAAAGGGCGATAACCGTATTGCTCACGCTTCAGATAAGAAACAAAACTAATGATGTCCTTTGGAGCATTTTCATTGATAACTGGATCTTGATTGGCGCGGATTACGATTAATGCATAGGATGAATATCCAATTAGGATAAAGATTAACGAAAGAAGTGCAGTATTTAGAATCGCTATTTCTTTTTTTCTAGAATAACGATAAGCCAAGAAAACAGTGGATAGGAAAAGGATTATAAAGACTACGATTCCGGAGCCAAAAGGTAGGCCTAGGCTATTGACAAAGAAGATCTCCAGCGAACCAGCTAAGCTTGGAAGGCCAGGAATGATAATATTATTAATGATTATCAATGCTATTCCACCCAAAAACATCGCAAATACTGCTCCTTTCAAATTCGGCTTTTCGTATTTTTTGAAATAATAAATCAAAGCCAAAGCTGGTAGCGTCACCAAGTTTAACAAATGGACACCAATGGAAAGACCAACCAAATAGGCAATGAAAATCATCCATTTGTTTTCTTCGCGTGGATCTTTGATCACATCCCATTTCAAAAACGCCCAAATCACAATGGCGGTAAAGAAGGAAGACATGGCGTAAACTTCTGCCTCTACCGCAGAAAACCAGAAACTATCGCTAAAAGTGTAGACCAATGATCCGACTAATCCTGCTCCGATTAAAGAGATTGTCTGACCTTTGCTCTCTTGACCTTCTTCAATTTGGAATAGTCTTCTACCAAAAAGCGTGATAGACCAAAATAAGAATAGAATTGTGAATCCCGAGAAGACAGCGCTCCCCACATTCATCCAATAGGCAATCTGTAAGGTGTCTCCAAAAGCAAGGAAACTAAACATCCGATACACCAAAAGAAAAAATGGTGCTCCTGGGGGATGGGGTACTTCCAGCTTATAGGAAACAGCAATAAATTCTCCTGGATCCCAAAAACTAGCAGTTTGTTCGACAGTCAGGACGAATACAAGTGTAGCCACAGCAAAGACTACCCAGCCAGTGATATTATTGATTTGCTTGAAATTGAGCATTTATAAAAAGAATTAGTCGGGCGAAAATAAAAAAATAATTACCAAGTCAGATGATTTTAGCACTTTTTAAAACTTCTTTGGATTCAATTGATGATCTTCTGTGACAAAAATTACTGTGCTGAACTGATCTGCCACCTACTTTTGTTATGATAATTAAATCTGGAAGCTATGAGCACAAAGCAAAAAACATTTCAAGAGCTGATCGAAGGGGATATACCTGTATTGGTAGATTTCTTCGCCACTTGGTGTGGCCCTTGCAAGATGATGCAACCTATCTTGGAAGATACTTCAAGACAACTTGAGGGAAAAGTCAAAATCCTCAAAGTAGATGTGGATAAAAATCAGCTAGCCGCAAGTAAATTTCAAGTTCGTGGCGTCCCAACACTTATTCTTTTTAAAAAAGGAAAGATTCTTTGGAGAGAGTCAGGAGTAGTGCCTGCCCATCAATTAATTAAAACTATAGAATCATCTGTTATAACATCTGCCTAGGTATTGTGACAAAAGTCATTTAGTCAAAGTGCGATGCGCATTACTTTTGAATAATAATTAAGAAAAAAATAACTGATCATATGAAAATCGAACAAATTTATACTGGATGTCTCGCTCAAGGAGCATATTATATTGAGTCGGACGGAGAGGCAGCAGTAATCGATCCACTAAGAGAGGTGCAGCCTTATATTGAAAAAGCAGCGCGTAGAAATGCCAAAATCAAATACGTTTTTGAGACCCATTTCCATGCTGATTTTGTTTCTGGACATATGGACTTATCGGCAAAAACTGGAGCACCAATTGTTTATGGACCAACTAATATGAAATTGGGATTTGAGGCTATCGTTGCTGAAGATGGACAGGAATTCAAAATTGGTAAAGCAAAAATAAAAGTACTTCATACTCCAGGTCATACCATGGAAAGCTCTTGTTACTTACTTTTCAATGAGGAAGGTAAAGCCGAGGCGATCTTTACTGGAGACACATTATTTATTGGAGATGTGGGACGTCCTGATTTAGCACAAAAAGTAATCAAAGACCTTACTCAGGATATGTTAGCTGGTTATTTATATGATTCTCTTCGGAATAAGATTATGCCACTTTCAGATGACTTGATAGTCTATCCTGCGCATGGAGCTGGATCTGCTTGTGGAAAAAATATGAGTAAGGAGACTTCGGATACTTTGGGAAACCAAAAGAAGGCCAACTATGCACTTCAGGAAATGACCAAGAAAGAATTTATTAAAGAAGTCATCAGGGGGTTAACTCCTCCTCCTGCATATTTCCCACAGAATGTGATGATGAATATACAGGGTTACGATAGTATTGATGAGGTTTTGGAGCGAGGAGGAAGAGCACTTTCCCCTTCAGAATTTGAGGCAGCTGCTAATGAAACAGGCGCTGTGATTCTTGACACAAGGGATCCGCAAACATTTGCCAAGGGCTTTGTTCCAAATTCGATCAATATTGGAATCGATGGAAGTTTTGCAGTTTGGGTAGGAGCAATGATTCCTGATCTTAAGCAAGAAATTCTGATTGTGGCTGAGCCAGGTCGAGAGGAGGAAGTAGTGACAAGGTTAGCCCGTGTAGGGTACGACTATTCACTAGGATTCTTAAAAGACGGATTTGAGGCTTGGAGGCCTTATGGAAATGAAGTGGATCAGATCAAATCAATCTCTGCCGAAGAACTATCCGAAATCCAATCCAAGGATGAAGATGTGAATATTTTAGACGTTCGTAAAAATTCAGAATTCCTTTCTGAGCATGTGCTGAATGCAGAGAATGTGCCTCTAGACTATATTAATGACAGCATGTTAAAGATAGATAAAAACAAGACTTATTATGTGCATTGTGCTGGGGGATATCGGTCTATGGTTTTCAATTCTATCTTGAGAGCAAGAGGTTATGGTAATTTGGTTGATGTGAAAGGTGGTTTTAAGGCAATCAAGGACTCAGAGAAATTTGAAGTTTCCGATTATGTTTGTCCTACCACGTTGCTTTAAAAAATTGAAAAGTTGAAAATCACCCAGATGGTAGGCTTGTTTAACCTGCCATCTATATTTTACCTAACCCTAATTGATTTAATTTATGAATGGATTTATTGAATGGTTAGCCCAACCATGGCCTTGGTACGTTGCAGGACCTATGATCGGTTTGACCGTACCGGCGTTATTGATTCTAGGGAATAAGACCTTCGGCGTATCGTCTTCATTAAGGCATGTTTGCGCTATGTGCGTACCCTCAGGAATTCCTTTTTTCACTTATAATTGGAGAAAAGAAACTTGGAA
>JBLGAM010000117.1:0-10063 GCA_047612305.1 Planctomycetota bacterium
TTAGCAAGGTAAGTTTTGATTTCAGAGAGTTTCATAGTCCTATTGTTTAGAATTTAACAGCATTCAGAGGATATGGAAGGTTTTTGCAATTCTTCAAAAAGTAGATCAAATTGATTTTTCAGAATCAGTACTTTGTCCCGATCAATACAATAAGAAACAGAAACACCTTCAATTGATCCTTTTACCAAGCCAATCTCCTTCAGTGCTTTTAAATGTTGGGAAATAGTGGCCTGAGCGAGACCAATTTCATCCACTAGTGTACCATTGATGCATTGATCTTTTGCGCTCAGTAATTGTAAGATAGCAATGCGTGCAGGATGTCCAAGAACTTTGGCAAATTCCGCCAATACATTTTGGTCAACTGAAAATAGATCCGTTTTTGTAGCCCCCATATCAATCGTAATATTACGATTGAAATTTTAAAAAACCTATTTTTCTCTAATTAGAACAAATTCGGACAGTATCGGAGAAACCACAAAATAACCTAAAACCGGGGAATCGCCATAAACCACCTTTATATTAGTGTCAGGATTCTGTGGCGGCGGGCTGAATAATCCTCCATCAGAAAAGAGTAAACCTAGCAATTGATTTAGGTAATTGTAAGGTTCTCTTGTCATCCTATAGAGAATCAATCGGACACGATCGTCTTGCTCAAATACATAGCCTAGCTCCAGACCATTTTCGAAGAAGGCAAAACCAAACGTATCGTCAAACAGAAAATAATCTTCGGGATCATTCTTTAACGTATCGTTTTCAATGATTTGAATTCGATAATAATTATTCTCTTTGAATGGAATCTTGCCATACGCTTTGATGTAGTACCCCTCATCTCGAAATGGTCTTTTTTCTTCGTATTGATAAGTCAAGCTATCCAGAATTGGAGACTCAAGCATTAGGCCTTCAGCAAAGAAGACATTTTCCTTCCATTCCACGATCAGCTCATAAGTCTCCCCTACTTTTGCTGAGATGTCGTTATTCAAAGGCCGATAGCTTTGAGACGTTTCATTATAACTGAATGGGATGATCGTTTCAGTCCCTTTTACTCGAATATAAACTTGGGATTCCTTAATAATCGTAAAGGAATCCTGATCTAAAAAGTTTTTGGCTAAGGTGACCTTTACTTCATTCAAATTTGGATTATCGGTCCAAACCCCTTCGATCACAGGAATTTCACCCTCTAACTCTGCCAGCGCAAGATCCACTTCGATTTGACAGGACGTAATTACTAGTAACCATCCAAGGATCCAGCTATTTTTCATATCAAAATTCAAAATTATAGGTGATTGATGGAAGGAAAGTAAAAAGGTAAGTCATGATAATTCCTGGTCGAACCGAAGTCACAGGACCGTCAGTTGAAGAATCATATCTGATATCATTATTAATAACATCTCCGAAAGTATAGGCAAAAGGGTTTTTTCTTCCATATAGATTATATATGCTGGCGTTCCAGCTGCCTCTCCATTTCCTGCCTTTATTGGAATTTCTCCAAGTAACAGAAGCATCCATCCGATGATAATTAGGATACCTATCTTCATTTCTGAAATCACTATAAAGCGGAACGTTCTGGCGATCAGACTGATAGGAGCCAATCGGAAAGGATACTGCTTGACCTGTAGAATAAACGAAGGTCAAGCCAGCTGACCATGAACCCGAAAACTCATGGTTCAGCACCAATGTCAAGTCATTTGGACGATCGTAGCGCGGATTATATTTCTGGCCTTTTGACACCTCGTCAATCTGCCGCCATGTTCTTGAATAGGTATAGGCTAACCAACCAGTGGTTTTACCTTGATTTTTGCGCAACAAAAATTCCGCCCCATAAGCCCAGCCTTTGCCCACCAATAATTCAGTCTCCACATTATCAGTGAACAGCACACTAGCCCCATTTCTCAGGTCAATGATATTTTTAAAATCTTTGTAGTAAGTCTCGACAGAAAACTCCCATTTGTCCTGATTGAAATTACGGAAAAAGCCTACGGAAACTTGATCTGATCGAATCGGAGGCACATAAGTTCCTGCAAGAATCCAACGATCGATCGGTAATCCAGCCGAAGAATTGGTTGCAATTTGGACGTACTGAAAATTACGGTTGTAGGCAGCTTTGATGGAAAACTGTGGATTGATCAGATATCGAAATGCGATTCGAGGCTCTAGTCCTTGATAGAATTTAATTTTATCAAATGTGCCATAATTCAAGGTGTCCGTAATTGTAATATCTGGTCCCGGAATTCCACCCGCATAACTGTAATCTATTCCTTTTCCGATCTGATTGAAAATTCCCCAGCGAAGGCCAGCCTCAGTGCTTAGCTTTGGAGAAATCTCATAAGTCATTCCCGCAAAGAGGCTATTCAAAACTCCATTTTTAGGATTAGTACCAATGGATTGAATATTACTTCCGGAAGCAGGAATCAATGCAATTGGGGCGAAATGGTAAAATTGGGAATGTATTCCCCAGTAAGTCTGAAGATTTTCACCACGCAGCAGGGTCCATTGCGCTTTGATACCCGTCTCTGAAAGTTGATTTTTCCATTCAAATCCATTCTCAGGATCATCGAATTCGATTTTATAATTATAGATAGAATGATAAGCATCCAGATCAAAATAGGCATCCTCAGTATAGGTATGATTCCATTTCAATGAGTTCACAAAATTGCTCCAACCCAACCCGAAAGAGCTTTCTAAGCCAAGAAAATCACTTCCCTGATAAGTAGAAAAAGTCAATTTATCTTTTTCTCCAAACCGAAAAGCGAGTTTGGCACTTAGGTCATGAAAATTGAGTTTGTTGTTTTTTACATCAGGATTGGAAGAAAGTGCTAGAAATACATCTGCATAAGTTCTTCGTGCCGAAATGGCAAAAGTTGATTTTTCTGAAAAAAGAGGGCCGTCTAGTGTAAATCTGGAAGAGATAGTCCCAATCCCTCCCTCACCTCTGATTTGCTTATTATTTCCTTCCCGGAGTGATACATCAATCAGCGAAGACAATCTGCCTCCAAACGAAGCTGGCATATTGCCTTTATATAAGTCTACTTTTTCAAGGGCATCAGGATTGAAGACTGAGAAGAATCCAAAGAAGTGAGATGCGTTATATACAGGGGCGCCATCAATCTGAATTAGATTTTGGTCAGCTGATCCTCCCCTGACAAATAACCCTCCTGTACCCTCGCCTGCCGACTGGACTCCAGGAAGCAGTTGAAGGCTTCTGAATAAATCAACTTCTCCAAATAGAGCCGGAATATTCTTAATTGTCTCAATCGGAATAGTAACCTTTCCAGTTTCTAAATTTTTTATTTGCTCATCAGGTCTCCGATCCCGTATAATTACCTCTTCCAAAGAAAGCTCTTCAGGTTTCAGGAAAAACTTCTGAGTTTTAATGGCATCTTTTTCAGTGATTTCGCGGATAGTCTTTTCAAACCCTAAGAAAGAGATCACAATCCTTCTTGGAAGTTTTTCTTTTTTAATCTGAAAATCCCCATTAATATCAGAGATCACTCCAGTTGAAATCTCATCTTCCCAATAGATACTAGCACCCGGTAAAAGCTCAGAATTGGTGACATCTAGGACTTGACCCTTGAAAAAAGCAGCATCCTGCCCGTACAGCCTGCTTATTGAAAAACAATAAAGACAGAAAATAATCAGATTGCTCTTTAATAAATTCGAGCTCATTTTTTGTGTTTTGAGTTGAAAACCACAAAGCTAGACGTTTCAATGCGATTAATGTTTGTTAATTTTTCAGAAACATCAGCTTTTCCTACCACCTCTTTCCAAGTATTGGCTTTCAATTAAGCTTTATTTTATAATTTCAGGTTATGATTTGGGCATATCCGGATGTTAAACTCACCCTACTACTAGCCGCAATATTTTGCTTGCTATACTTTATTTACCTTGGACGCTACTGGGCAATCAATCGTCGATTAGAGGTCGAGAAGCGAAGATTATTTACAAAAATAGTCATCCGTACCTGCTATTTCGTGCTTTTCTTGATTGCTTTTGCAGGTCCTTCTATAGGTACTTCGTTAAAAGAAATCAAGGAAGAAGGAAAGGATATTTTCATTGCAGTTGACCTTTCGCAGTCGATGAATGCTGTAGATATCGGCCCGAGCAGACTTCAGCGAATCAAATTCGAATTGAAAAATCTCGCCAAAAACTTTCCTTCGGATCGGATTGGTTTGATCATTTTCAGCTCAGAAGCTTTTCTTCAATGCCCACTTACCTTCGATCAAAGTGTACTTCAACTGTACATTGATGGGTTGAATACTGGATTAGTCCCCAACTTCGGCACTGATTTGAATAGTCCATTGCGCTTGGCATTGGAGCGATTTGAAAGCGATGAAAGTCAGGAGATAAAGGCCAAGTCTATAATTTTGATTTCAGATGGAGAAAATTTCGGGGATGATCTCGAAGATATTGGAGCGAAATTAAACGAGCTTGGGGTAAAAGTTTTTTCCTTGGGAATTGGTACCGAATCTGGAAGTTCGATTCCTAGAGGAAATGGATTGGTGATCGACCCACAAACAGGGCGACCAGCCCAAACCGTATTAGACCGAACACCACTTCAAGTCATCGCTGCGGAGACGGATGGTCAATATTTCGAGATTTCTGACGAAGCTCAACAGGCTGGTAATTTGATTGGCGCTCTAGAGCAATTAGAAGGCGGAGTCACTGGATCACGTGTCGTGGAAGCTTCTGCTAATAAATATTTCTATTTCTTACTGGCGGCACTTGCATTATCATTGTTAGATATGATGCTACCTGTGAAAACGATAAAATTATAAATGAGCTTGAATAAACTACTCTTAGCAGTTTTACTTCTTCTGCCTGCATCTTGGACCAAAGTATCTAAGATGAATACTGCTATAGAGCTCGCTGGTGAAAGCTATGCTAAGGCAGAATACGAAAAATCAATTACGAATCATTTGATAATCTCTGAAGAGTTTGGTTATACTGGGATGGAGTTGGATTTTGATCTTGGTCTGAGTCATCAATATGCCGAAAAAGTAGACGAGGCGTTAGGGTTTTATGACAAAGCCACCCAAAGTCCAGACAAAACACTTGCTTCATTTGCCTACAATCAAGGTGGTGTAATTCAGGGAAATAAAAAGGAATATGAAGTCGCTTTGAGTAAGTTTAAATCTGCCTTGATCAATGATCCATTGAATGAGGTTGCTAGACATAATTATGAATTACTGGCAAGGTGGATGCAACGAGATCAGGAGCAAAAAGACAAAGAAAAAAATAAACCGGAGGCATCTGATTTTGCGAAGCGAAAGAAAGCCGAAGCAGACAGAATGGTGGAGCAGTTCAGATTTAAAGATGCGCTCAACCTAATGAATGATGCTTTGGCACAAGATGAAACTGTTGCGGCTTATGATGAGTTCATAAAGAGTCTGCAAGAAATCACAGAAATCAATGAGAAATAAAATCATTTTAAGTTTTGCCTTCACTTTTGCGCTGAGCCTTCAACTAACCTTGGCCCAGAGTGCGGGAGATTTTTTTAATAAAGCCGCTCGCTCCTATGTCAAAACTGAAAAAGACCAAGCGCTGACTACAGTAAATGAAGGGCTCTCCAAATTCCCTTCTGATACGAAATTGCAAGCGCTGAAAGAGAAATTGGAACAGGATCAGGAAAAAGATAAGGAAGAGCAAGAGCAAAAAGAGCAGGATCAACAAAACCAAGAACAGCAGCAAAAAGAACAAAGCCAAGACGAACAACAAGAAAGTCAAGATAAAGGCGAAAAAACTGAAGAAGACAAAGCCAAGGAATCTCAAAAAGGTGATCCATCAGAGAAGAGTCAAGATCCTGCCAGCGAGAATGCCAATGATCAAATGGATGCAAATCTAGCTGATCGTCAAAAGGCATTGGAGGAGTTTAAAGAAAAACTCAAAGCGATGAATCTTACTCCGGAGCAGGCAGCTCAAATCTTGGAGAGCATGAATGCAGCAGAGCTTCGATACATTCAGCAGAATAAGAAAAAACCTACTGAACAACCAAAAAGAGGTATTCCTGATTGGTAAAAAAAGACTCAAGATTTTAAAAATTAGATTCAGGATCTAAGAATCTAAATAGAGCAGAATTAATATTAACTAAAAACACATTAAATATTAAGAACATCTTGGCTCTTGATTCTTTGAGTTTTTTTTGGTTCTAAAAACCTATTTTCTAGCCTCTAAAGTCTAGTATTTCAATTTAAACCCAAATAATAATGATCAAAGAAGTATATATCGTATCAGCTGTCAGAACTCCTTTAGGAAGTTTTGGAGGTAAATTATCCGGCTTAACAGCAATTGAATTAGGCAGTATGGCCATCAAAGGTGCTTTAAGTAAAGCGGGGATAGATTCGAAAGAAGTTCAAGAGGTATTTATGGGAAACGTAATCTCAGCTAACCTTGGACAAGCTCCGGCAAGACAGGCTTCTATTGGCGCTGGTATTGGTTATGAAGTACCATGCACCACAATAAATAAAGTGTGCGCATCAGGAATGAAAGCAGTGATGTTTGGAGCACAATCAATCATGCTAGGAATCAATGATGTAGTCGTGGCCGGCGGAATGGAAAGCATGTCAAATGTGCCTTTTTATGTCCCAAATGCACGTTTCGGCTACAAATATGGAAATGGAGAGTTTGTAGACGGCTTGGTAAAAGACGGACTTTTCGAAGTTTACTATAAATTCCCAATGGGAAATTGTGCTGACAATACCGCTCGAGAAATGAATATCACCCGAGAGGAACAAGATAATTATGCTATCCAATCGTATCAGCGAACTGCAGATGCTTGGGCAAAAGGATACTTCAAAGATGAGGTGATTCCAGTAGAATTGAAAGGTCGAAAAGGCGAGGTAATCCTCATCGATGAGGACGAAGAATTTAAGAACGTTATGTTCGATAAGATCCCTTCGCTTCGACCGGTTTTTGATAAAGATGGAACAGTGACAGCTGCAAATGCGTCAACCATGAATGATGGTGCTTCAGCGCTAGTATTAGTTTCTAAAGAAAAAGCTGAGGAACTTGGCTTAAAACCTTTGGCGAAAATCAGAGGCTTTGCAGATGCTGCCACAGATCCACTTTGGTTTACTACTGCTCCGGCTTTAGCTATTCCAAAAGCAATCAAAAATGCTGGTCTTACAGCTGCTGATGTAGATTTCTATGAAATCAATGAAGCTTTTGCAGCGGTAGCTCTTGCCAACCAACGAGAATTGAAATTAGATAATGATAAGATAAACGTATTTGGTGGAGCGGTTGCTCTTGGCCATCCTCTTGGAGCTTCGGGAGCTAGAATCATATGTACGTTAAGTTCTGTCCTTCACCAGAAATCAGGATCTATAGGAGTAGCAGGTATCTGTAATGGAGGTGGTGGAGCTTCAGCCCTAGTCATCGAAAAACTATAATTTCAAAATACTATGAACCGCAGTGGCAATCCATTGCGGTTTTTTTAATTTTAGGCATGCGCCAACTAGTTATCTTATTGCTTTTTCTTGTTTCTGGCTCTCTAAAAGCCCAGGACACTATCCGTACCTTCTACGATGAGGAAAAAACCTTGATCAAAGAGATTTACTTTCGAATAAATGGGAAAGCTGAGGGTGAGGTAAAGCGTTTTGATGAAGAAGGAAAACTAGTCCAAATTGGTTTTCTCAAAAACAATCAAAAGCAAGGGATATTTTTAGATTTAAATCCGCTTAACGGCGACACACTTAGGTTAACTCCCTATGAATCAGATACGAGAAATGGTCGTGTAGTGAGCTTTTATCCCGGAGGAGCGATCGAGCAAGAATCCACTTATGTAAATAATCAGATCAGCGGTGAGGTGACCAGCTATTACCCGGATGGCGAGATCAAGGGCAAGACTATTTTCTCCAACAATAAGCCTAACGGCCAAAGCATCGATTTTCATCCTTCTGGTATCATTTCAGTCAAGCGCAATTTTATTGATGGGAAAATTGAAGGATCATATGAAGAGTTTGATCAAGAAGGAAAACTAATGGCCGAGATCAATTACAAAAATGGCGTTTTGGAAGGCATCGAAACTTTCTATTATCCTGACGGGAAAATCAAATCAAGCCGGAATTATTCTGAGGGTCTATTAAATGGAGTTTATGAATTAAATTATGAAGATGGAAAGCCGGAGCGGGTAGGCTTCTATAAAAAGGGAATTCCTGATGGAGAACTTTTAGAATATCATGCCAACGGAAAATTGAGATCTAAAGCTATTTTCAAAAAAGGAGCACCTACCCAGCCGATTGAGAAATACTATGAAGCTGGAACCCTTCGACAGCAGACAAAATTAACCAGCAGCAATACTGTAATTCAAGAGATAAATTACCATCCCAATGGTGCCCTGTATTTCGAAGCTAATTATGTATTAGGGAAAATTCAAGGTGAGGTTAAATACTTCCGAGCTGATAAATTTTTGGAAGAAATCAGAAGATACGATAAAGGCCTCCTCCATGGGAAAAGAGAGTATTTCGATGAAAGCGGAGTATTTATTAAATCTGAAACTTACAAGGAAGGCGATTTAACCAATAAATAAAAACCAACACCAGATAAGAAAGGCAAAGCTTTTTATATTTTTGCCAAAATCCTTAATTCATGAACAACGCCATCAAAGAGACTCATTTTGACTTACCCGCTCAAACAGGTTTTTACAAAGGAAAAGTAAGAGACGTATATATTTTTGAAAAAGAGTTAGTGGTCGTCGCATCAGACAGGATTTCTGCATTTGACGTGGTGCTTCCTAAACCAATACCTTACAAGGGTCAAGTTCTAAATCAAATTGCAGCTAAATTCCTAAAGGCTACTGCGGATATTGTTCCAAATTGGGTGACGGCAACTCCTGATCCGAATGTGACAATAGGCAAGAAATGTGAGCCATTCAAAGTGGAAATGGTAATTCGTGGCTATTTAGCTGGGCATGCAGCAAGAGAATATAAGGCTGGAAAAAGAATGATTTGTGGAGTTGAAATGCCAGAAGGATTACGTGAGAATGACCCATTTCCTCAGCCAATCCTCACTCCTACAACCAAAGCTGACCAAGGTCATGATGAGGATATTTCAAAATCAGATATCTTATCCAAAGGAATCGTATCTGAAGCTGATTATCTTGTCTTGGAAAATTATACGAGAGCACTTTTTCAAAGAGGACAAGAGATGGCTAAAGAGATGGGATTGATATTAGTGGACACTAAGTACGAGTTTGGAAAATATGGTGATGACATTCTACTTATAGATGAAATCCATACGCCAGATTCCTCCCGGTATTTTTATGCTGAAGGCTATGCTGAAAATCAAAAAAACGAAGTGACTCAAAAACAACTGTCAAAGGAATTTGTCAGACAATGGCTAATCGCAAACGGTTTTCAAGGGAAGGATGGACAAACTGTTCCGGAAATGACAGATGAAATTGTAGAAAGCATTTCTGAACGCTATATTGAGCTATTCGAAAAAATCACCGGCGAAGCATTTGAAAAAGCAGATACTTCCACCATCGAATCGAGAATTGAAAATGCGATCCTAAATCATTTAAACTAACCTATCGACTATGAAATATACAATTGATAAAAAAGAACAGTACGTAATCTTCACTCCGATGGAGGAGAAGTTGGATTCACTATTGGCCCCAGTCCTTAAATCAGAGCTCTTAACCATCCATGCCGAAGGCTTTACTAATTTAGTGTTAGATATGAGCCAAGTAAAATATGTGGATTCTTCAGGCTTAAGTGCGTTATTAGTCGGAGATCGTGAATTTGGTCGAAATGGAATATTTTTGATCTCAGGAGTTCAAGATCACGTAATGAAGCTTTTAAAAATCTCTATGCTGGATAAAAAACTGAACTTGGTCGCTAACTTGGATGAAGCGAGCGAGGCGGTTTTCATGCATGAAATCGAAGGCGGAGAAGGAGAAGAAGAGGAGGAAGAAAGTTGATTCCAGATTTTGAAATCACAGTTTTAGGAAATACATCATCCATCCCAGTTCATGGGAGAAATCACACTGCCCAAATCCTTAGATTTGGGCAGGATTTTTTGTTGCTTGATTGTGGAGAGGGAATGCAAATTCAAGCCAGAAAATATAAAA
>JBLGAM010000118.1:0-10011 GCA_047612305.1 Planctomycetota bacterium
TCGATGTCCATTACAAACTGGATCGGATCTCCTGCCTTTCCACAGCCGAAGCATTTATAGATTTGTTTTGCAGGAGAAAGGGAAAAAGAGGGGGTTTTTTCACCATGAAAGGGACAGTTGGCCCAAAAATTTTGGCCTTTTCTTTTCAACGAAACGTAGTCACCTATCACCTCCTCGATGTCCATACGTTCTTTAACCTTGTCTGCTGTAAGTTTACTTATCCCCATAATTTCTAAAGTAATGCAAAGTTAATGGCTCAGAGAATTAATCTTGAGTATAAAATCAGAACTATTCTTACTATCGCAAAGTTTACCCATCAAAACTCCCTTCCTGTTTTTTAAAGCAAGTGAGAAGGTCTAAATTGCAAAAAAATTCAACAATTACCCATGTCAGTATCTAAGGAGTTAATCCTAAAAACACTTTCCCGAGTACAAGACCCAGATCTAAAAAAGGACTTGGTCACACTTGGTATGATTCAAAAAATTGAAATAAATGGCAATTCCGTAAGTTTCAATGTAGTGCTAACCACTCCTGCATGTCCTTTGAAGGAGATCATCAAAAACAACTGTTTAGAAGAATTAGTAAAAGATTTTGGCAAGGATATCAAGTGGAACTTGAATATGACCTCAGAGGTGACCACGATTCGGAATGCCACACCTATACTCCCAGAAGTGAAGAATATCATTGCCATTGCCTCTGGCAAAGGAGGAGTAGGTAAATCTACTACGGCGGTAAATCTTGCTGCAGCACTTGCTCAATTAGGAGCCAAAGTTGGTTTGATCGACGCAGATATTTCAGGTCCCTCAGTACCTACCATGTTTAATGTAGAAGGCGAGCAACCTGCAGTAAAAAAAGTTGGAGAAAAGAACACCATTATTCCGATTTCACAATACGGAGTCAAACTGATGTCAATTGGTTTTCTTACTCCCACCGACAGTGCTGTAGTATGGAGAGGTCCTATGGCTAGTTCAGCTTTACGGCAGTTTATTTCAGATGTAGAATGGGGAGAATTAGATTATTTACTCATCGACTTGCCTCCTGGAACATCCGATATTCACCTTACAATGGTACAAACCCTTCCAGTAACTGGTGCGGTTATTGTCACTACTCCTCAGAAAATTGCCCTTGCAGATGCCAATAAGGCATTATCCATGTTTAGACAGCCACAAATTAATGTACCCATCTTAGGTGTTATTGAAAATATGGCTTATTTTACACCAGAAGAACTGCCAGAAAATAAATACTACCTATTTGGAAAAGAAGGAGGTAGAAAATTGGCTGAAAAGTACCAAGTTCCTTTCCTTGGAGAAGTGCCAATCATTCAGAGCATTAGAGAGAGCGGAGACACAGGGTTTCCAGCAGTAATGAAGCAAGGATTGACTCAAGATACCTACATGAAATTAGCACAAGCTGTAGCAAGTCAAGTTGCGATAAGAAATGCAAGTCAAGTCAAAACAGAAGTAGTAGAGATAAAATCATAATACTAATGACACAAGAACTACGAGAACAAATAGAATTTGCTTTAGACACCATCAGACCCTATTTAGAGGCAGATGGTGGTAATGTGCGGATAGTTGAATTGACCGAAGATAAGGTCTTGAAAATAGAATTGATGGGGAACTGTGGGACTTGCCCGATGTCCACCATGACCCTTAAAGCTGGGGTAGAAGAGGCTATTATCCGTGCCATTCCAGAAATTATACGGGTGGAAGCTGTCAATCTTACAGAAGCCTAACAACATTTGTTGATGAATAAATGGTCTGGTTTTTTTTATAAAGCCGCAATACTCTTAATCGGAGTAAATCTTTTTGCAAATCAAGCTTTTACCCAGCAATTCCAAACTGTTACTTACACAGGGAACTTTGGCAATAACAATTCTTACGACCACGTAGAAAAATGCGGACATAGTATCCTTGAGTCAAAGCTTGAAAAGGAAATGGGTTATTTTGGTTCCAAATCGTTTTTCGAATCTTGGATTGATCAGAAAATTGAATCCACAAAAAACCAACCGCAGATTTTATCCAAAACGAATGAAGAGGTAAGATTAATCCCCGTTGTAGTTCATGTGATCCATAATGGAATGGGAATAGGATCTGGCACAAATGTACCGCTGAACCAAATTGAAGCTCAAATCAGAATTCTTAATGAAGATTTCAGGAGGTTAAACGCAGATGCAAACCTTACCCCTGCTGAGTTTCTACCGGTAGCTGGTGATGCCAACATTGAATTCGTTCTAGCAAAACAGGACCCTTTGGGATTACCGACTAACGGTGTTGTTAGGATTCAAGGCCCAAATGCTAGCTACTCGCCTGATGACGCCACACTAATTGGTCAATTGTCACAATGGGACCCTTCCACTTACCTGAATATATGGGTAGTGCCTTTAACGCAACCATTCATTGGTTATGCATCCTTCCCTATTTCTGATCTTCCTGGATTAAATTTTACGCCAACATCAGCGATTACCGACGGAGTAACGATTGATTATAGATTTTTTGGAACTGGGGGAATTGCCATTTCTGCATCTTTAGGACGTACCGCCACTCATGAAGTGGGTCACTATTTTGGTCTAAGACATATTTGGGGAGATGGCGGATGTGGAGTGGATGACTTTGTAAACGACACCCCAATACAAGACAACTCAAATAATGTTTGTAGTTCCACTGTCTCAAGAGTTAGCTGTGGCACGAATAATATGATTCAAAATTACATGGATTATACTCCTGATGCGTGCATGAATATCTTTACCAAAGGTCAGATTGAACGGTTCAATGTAGTCCTTGCCAATAGTCCACGAAGAGTTACTTTGGTCAACAACAGAGCGACTGTAGCTCCTGATCTTAAAGAGCTAGACTTGGCTATTTCTAGAATAATTAAACCTCAAAGCTTTGCTTGCTCCCCTACAATCAATCCGAGTATTGAAGTATTAAACGTTGGTAAGAATACTTTAACCTCAGGAAGAGTTGAATTAAGATTAAATGGGGCCTTATTGGAAAGCAAAAGAGCAACATTCAACTTGACCACAGGAAATAAAGCAGTTATAACTTTCAATTCATTCAATCTCTTGGCGGCCAACAATGAAGTTGAATTCCGAATCACACAAGCTAATGATCAAGTAGACCAAAATACGGACAACAATACACGGAAATCTAATCCCGCATTACAAAATGCGATTTCATTGCCTTATGCTTTTAGCTTTACTGACTTCCCTTCTCCATGGACAATCGATAACCCAGATAGTGGATTCACTTGGGAAAAAACCAGCTTATCGATTTCAGGGCAGAATCAAGATTTGATCTTGCTTCGAAATTACGAATATGAAGCGCCTGGGCAATTAGATTATTTCATTTCCCCTATTCTAAATCTTAGTCAGTATCCAAATGCCCAATTGGTATTTGAGGTTGCTCATGGGCCTTATAGTCAACAAGGATTTCAGGATAGACTATGGGTTGCAGTTTCACAAGATTGCGGGAACACGTTTGATTTAGCTAATGCCATTTATTCAAAAAGTGGACAAAACCTAGAAACATCTCCGCCCACTTTAGATGAGTTTATCCCAACCGAAAATAGCCAATTTAGGACTGAAGTGATTAACCTAGCTTCGTTTGCAGATCTAGGTTCTGTCCGAATCGCAATCATTAATGAAAACAGTTTTGGGAATAATATTTATATCAAAAATATTCGAATCCTTCCTACAGAGGAATTCAAGTATGGCTTGAAAATTCTTGATCTCGTCAAACCATCCCCGATATCTGATGGAACTCACGAGAGTGAAATAGTAAGGATTGAAAATACAGGCAACTTACCTGTTTCAAAATTCTTGTTTTCCAAAAGTACCAATAGCACTACTGCTCAAACTTTTCTCGCAAGTGGAGAAGCAGTACCAGGTGGAGAATCATTCAATCTAACAGGTCAAAATACCACTACAGAAGGATTTAATACATTAGAGTTCAGAGTATTCGAACCAAATTTTGATCAGAACCCTGGTAATTCTGATGGCTATACAGCCTATGCACTAGAAAATAGGATCACTACTACTGTGCCTTGGAGACAAAACTTCAATAACTCATCAAACATTGACCCATGGGTGACCATCAATCCCCAGACTAATTCTGAGGCTTGGAGAATCACTTCAGCATCCTCTGGTAACGGGCCGAACAACATCGCTACTGTGAAAACCTCTGCCTCAGGTGAATCCTATTGGCTGGGGACTCCTATTTTCGATCTAACCGTAAGTTCGCAGGCAAGTTTATTCTTTGATTATGCGATCGGCGCAGTTTCACCTTCCACGAAATTGAAAGTGCTTGCAAGTGATAATGCTGGAGAGACTTATCAAGAAGTCTGGTCTGCGACTGGTGCTGCACTTTCTTCAGTTTCAGTAGGTGCCGCTAATCCAACTAATTCAACTGATTTCGTTCGGAAATATATTAACCTAACTGATTTTTCGGGTTCTGGAAAAAATGAAGTTCGCTTAGCTTTTGTACTAGAAGGTGGTGCTGTTGGAGATTCTCCTTTGTACCTAGATAATACAGAGCTATTCCTTAGCGCAAACCCTAATCCGGTAATCCCTGGAGAAGGAATGACTGTCCTCTACCCTAATCCTGCTATTGATATTTTCAATCTCGCTTTTAATCTTCCAAGAATAGAAAATGTTACAATTCAAGTTATTTCAAGTGCAGGTACTTTGGTTCAAGAAATAGAATATCCCAATACCTTAAACCAGACCTATTCCTTCAGCACTAGGCTTTTTTCTAAAGGAGTCTTTATAGTCAAAATAACAAGTAACTCCGTTCGAGAAACTCGAAGATTAATTATTAATTGATATAAAATAAGCCGTAGAAATCCTCTTCGGCTTATTTTTTGAGTTTCCAATTAATCAGGTTTTGGAACGTTCTACGTTGGTAGGATTCAAATTCCACCTTATATTTACTTTATTATAGTATACTAGTTCATTCCCGCAGGCTTTGAAAAAAATATTCATAACTATCCTTATTCTATCAGGATTATCGCTTTTCCTGGGTTATTTCTTTTTGAAAATCTACCTTCCCATGTACACCAATCATGCGGAAACTGTATCAGTACCAGATTTATCCGGATATACTTTTGAAGAAGGCATCAAGATTTTAGAGAATTCAGACTTACAATATCAAGTTTCAGTGGACTCCAGTTTTAGCTCTGAGGAACGTCCGCTAGCTATATTAAAGCAAATTCCAGAGCCCTCAAGCCAAGTAAAAAGTGGAAGAAGAGTTTATTTGACATTGAATGCGCGAAATGCACCAATGCTCAAAATGCCAAATCTGAAGAATAATCTTCTTAAAAATGCTCAGGAAATCCTTTCCAATATGGGGCTTGAGCGCGGTGAAATTATCTACATCCCGGATATTGGAATCAACGTAGTATTGGGTCAGCGCTACCAAGGCGTCGAGATTAAAGAAGGTGCAGAAATCCCTAAAGGTTCGCGAATCGATCTTTATGTAGGTGATGGTCTTGGAAACCAGATTTTAACCGTTCCAAGTTTGATCGGTATGGATGAGATTGATGCTGAGTTTTTAATATTGGGTTCAAGTCTTCGAGTTGGTGAAAAGTATATCCAGGAGAATGACTCGATCGCTCCGGGTAAAGTTTTCAGACAATCTCCCGAATCCGGAATGCAGGTAAAGACCGGAGAGCCAATTGAAATATGGATATCAAAGTCCAACTTCTAAAAAATGAAAAAACGATTCCACCTTGTTCGAATTCTGGGGATAATCTTTTCCCTACTCTCCTCATTTGAGGGATTCGCACAATTCGTGGAATTAACCCCTATTCCTAATCAGACAATCAGGGAGGCTAAGACATCTCCAACTGAACGGATAAATTCTGACAATACAATTCCATTTTGGGATGATTTCTCTGGTGGTTTAGATACCTTAAAATGGACTTTTTCAGGAACATCTTACACTGAGACTATTGGAATCAATGCCCCAAGTGTTGGGATGATCCTATTTGATGGAGTAGATATCAATGGCATTCCCTATTCCTTGCAGCGCACCGAACAAGGAGATGCAGATAAGATCACTTCCAAGCCATTCGATCTTTCAGGAATCATCCCTGAAAAAGCAAATACATTATACCTTAGCTTCTATTGGCAGTTAGGTGGTAGAGGCGAATTGCCCGATGAAAATGATGAGCTAATCCTTGAATTCCTTACTAAAGAAGGTACTTGGTCAAGAGAATGGAGTCAAAATGGCGGAGTTCTGTTAGATCGGAATAGTTTCCAGGAAGAAGTTATCGAGGTCTCACCAAGCTTTCAACATCCAAACTTTCAGTTTCGGTTTTATACCAAAGGAAGACTTTCAGGGCCTTTTGATAGCTGGTTAATTGATTATGTATTTTTGAATACTGGAAGAACAAGTACAGATTTGAATTTCAGAGATCGGAGCTTAACCCGTAGAAACAACCTTAGATTGGGAGATTTTGGGGCTTATCCAAGAGCCCTTTTGACCACAGATGCTCCGCTATGGAGCACTGTTTCCAATGAGTTTCTCAATCTCGAAAATCGATTCAGAGCCATGGAGTTTAGCATATCGATCACTGATACCGCTACTATGGAAGTCTTAGAGATTAATCAAAACACTCCTTTCAATCCTGTGCCAAATGCGAAAGAACGGAGGACATTCCAAAGCAGAATACTTGGTGAAATCCCGGTTCCACTTTCAAATACGACTTTGGAAATCACTACCGCATTGACAAGTGGGGATCAACTATTTTCTGAAATCAATGGAGCTGATACCACTAGGTACCCCAATGTGGATTTCAGAGCAAATGATGTCGTCAAAACCTACTTTCCCCTTCAGGATTACTTTGCCTATGACAATGGTTCTGCTGATTACGCTGCTGGAATTAATCAAAGATCAGGTTTTTTGGCAGTAGAATACAACACGCCTAGGGAGGTTTTCATCAAAGGAATTTCAATCAATTTCACCAACCCCAGGCAAGCTAATCAAGCCATTGACATCCTAGTTTGGAAGAACTTAGATGAGAAACCTATTTTCAGAAAAGAGATTTTAATACCTATCAAAAAAGCAAATGAGCAGTTAATCTATTTTCCGTTGGATACCAATATAAAAGTCAATGGCACTTTTTACATTGGATTTGCCCAGTTTACCAATGAATTCATTTTCGTAGGACTGGATAAAGTAAATGATTTTGGGAGCAAAATTCATTACAATGTTGCAGGTGCTTGGGTTCAAAATGAAGAGGTAAAAGGATCATTGATGATGAGACCTCATGTAAGCCTAGCAGCTCCATTTGTAGAAAGCATAATTCCAGGTGCTTCATTACGAATTTATCCAAACCCGGTGGCCGATTACCTAACAGTAGAAGGAGCCTTTGGGGAGATAAGAGTTTTCGATTCGTTTGGAAGAGAGATTTTTTTAGATCGGGAACTTACATCCAAAGGAGAAATTGTTACTTTTAGAGGACAGCGATCAGGTATTTACGTACTCAATGTAATCCAGGAAAGCGGAATTGAATCATTCAGAATATTAGTAAACTAACCACATGGAAGATATCTCAGTACAAGACTTGAAAAAAAGATTAGACAATAAGGATAACTTCTTATTCTTAGATGTCCGTGAGGAATGGGAATATGAGGAGGATAACCTAGGTGCAAAAAACATCCCATTGGGAGAATTAACTGATCGATTGGATGAATTGGAGGATTCAAAAAACTCTGAAATCATTATTCACTGCAGATCGGGAGCACGCAGCGGAAACGCGAAAAACTTCCTGAATTCTAAGGGATTTACTCAGGTTAGAAATACACTGGGGGGAATCATGGCCTACCGAAACATGTGAAGCCAAACCCTTCTATTTGAAAATAAAGGGTTGCGGAGAAAAGCAAAGAATAAAAATAATTATGGCGAGCCAACCTATGGCTTGCCTTTTTTTATCCAATTGGCTGTTGCCGGACACCTCCGGATGATTAATACCCATCACTCTTCCGAGCAAGAAACTATAGAATAACCAGCCTTGATAGCCTTCCCATTCGGGTTTAATAAAGGCTATCCCATATTGAAAGGCAGCTATGCAAAGAATTAAAGCAATTCGAGTTTGAAGTGGTAATCCTGATTTAGAATAACATATAAATAGAAATCCCAAGTAAAGGGGAATTCGAAAGATCAACTCATTCAAAGGTAAATAAGGGCTGATAATTCCTACGCCGGCATAGACAACAAACAAGGTAAAGGCTGTCAAAGAGATTTCCCGATGCTTGGTGGGAAAGAGTCCAAAGATGACATGCCCCCCATCTAATTGCCCTATAGGAAGTAAATTGAGCGCGGTGAAAAACAAGGCTAAGTAGCCTGCAAAAAGATAGGGGTAATGAATCATCTCAGACATCGCAGGAAGTAGGCTTGGATCGGCTAAAAGACTTCCCAGTGTATTAAACAATATATTGTTCCCTAGCTCAAACTCCAAAATGTCTTCCCCATAGCCTTGAAATTCCGGGTCAGCATATTCAGGATGAACCGAATAAATATATTCCGCTTCGGGTAAAGTCAAGAATCCATAAGCAAGCACTACCAAAGCAACAGCAAAACCTGCTAATGGACCTGCAACTCCTATGTCAAAGAATTTTTTACGACTATTTACACGACCTTTCATCTGAATCACGGCTCCAAAAGTTCCAATTGATGGAGCACCAATAAAACCAAGCCAGCCAGGAATAAAAAAAGGTAAGGTACATTTCACTTTATGATAGATAGAAGTAAAGAAATGGCCAAGCTCATGAATCAAGAGAATACCCATAAAAGGGAGAGAATAAGCCATCGATTTCCAAAAGTATTCCAACGTGAGAAAATCATCTCCAGAAGCCATGATTGACTTTCCATAGACCCATTCCCCACCTGCAATAGTTGTAGTAATCAGTGTGACAAAAAATAAAAGACCATGCTTCAGGTATTCCTTCTTACTATACATTCTTGAAGAAATCAAAAATGACCTCCGGACCAGTCACGTGGATCGCATTAATTCCTGCTTCACTTGCTCCTTTAACATTAGCCGACATATCATCAAAAAATATTATTCGGTCTGCTGTGGTATGAAGCTCCTTTACAAGCCGATCATAGATCTCCGGACTTGGCTTAGCCAGTCCCATCTCGTGGCTGAGAAATACCCAGTCAAATATTGGGTCAAAGTTTTCCAATCCATGATCAGTTTTCAAAATCTCATTGACACCTAGAATATGGATATGATTGGTGTTGCTGAGAACGCCAACCTGATAAATTTTTCTAAGTTTTTTAATTAATTCCAAGCGCTCTTTTGGGATTTTTCCGAGCAGACTATTCCATAAAAAATCTACTTTTTGATCGGTCCAATCAGCTTCAAAATAAGAACGAACTTCCTCCCGAAACTGGGAAGAATCAATCATTCCTTTTTCATATCCCTTGTGAAAATCAGTAAGATAAAAGCTGTCGACTTTGGGATGAATTACCTCAGGAAGTTCTTGTTTGATTCGGTTAAGTGAGCCCCTGTAATCGATGTCGATAATGACATTTCCGAGGTCAAAAATTAAAAAGTCCGCGTCTAGCGATTTATTCATTAGATATTGGGGTTGTGTATATCCCATCAAATATGTAACATTGCAGACCCAAAACCAAGATTTTGAGCCAAAACAGGCTAAAAATCACATTTAAGGAAAAGGAGCCTACAGCTCTACCGATAGCGATCGGCAGGCTAGAGCAACTGGCTCTCCCGATAGTCATCGGGACAGTAGGTGCTAACAAAAAGTATAAGGGCCTATAGCTCTACCGATAGCGATCGGCAGGCTAGAGCAACTGGCTCTCCCGATAGTCATCGGGACAGTAGGTGCTAACAAAAAGTATAAGGGCCTATAGCTCTATCGATAGCGATCGGCAGGCTAGAGCAACTGGCTCTCCCGATAGTCATCGGGACAGTAGGTGCTAACAAAAAGTATAAGGGCCTATAGCTCTATCGATAGCGATCGGCAGGCTAGAGCAACTGGCTCTC
>JBLGAM010000119.1:0-9869 GCA_047612305.1 Planctomycetota bacterium
ACATGGAAAATACATTGGATTTAAAATATACTTATACCGAGAAAAAAGATACTCGCTCAGGTTTTGGCGACGGTTTACTTGAAGCTGGCCGTAGAAACCCAAATGTGGTAGGCCTTTGTGCGGACTTAATCGGCTCCCTAAAAATGGGCGCATTTCAAAAGGAGTTTCCTGAGCGATTCTTTCAAACTGGAATCGCAGAAGCCAATATGATGGGCATCGCAGCCGGTTTAACAATTGGTGGAAAAATCCCTTTTACAGGCACTTTTGCCAACTTCTCCACAGGCCGAGTTTATGATCAGATTCGTCAGTCAATTGCCTATTCTGGCAAAAATGTAAAGATCTGTGCTTCGCATGCAGGATTGACCCTTGGCGAAGATGGAGCAACCCATCAGATCCTTGAAGACCTGGGAATGATGAAAATGCTTCCTCACATGACAGTAATCAATCCTTGTGATTACAATCAAACCAAAGCAGCTACACTTGCCATTGCAGAGCATGAAGGACCGGTCTATTTAAGATTTGGCCGTCCAGTTTGGCCAATCTTTACTCCTGCCAGCCAGAAGTTTGAAATTGGAAAAGCCTGGAAAATGATCGATGGAAAAGATGTGACTATTTTTGCTACGGGTCATTTGGTTTGGGAAGCGGTCATTGCTGAGGCGATGCTTCGTCAGGAGGGAATTTCTGCGGAAGTGATCAATATTCATACGATCAAGCCCTTGGATACTGAGGCCATTCTGGATTCGGTAGCTAAAACAGGCTGTGCCGTATCCGCTGAGGAGCACCAATACAATGGTGGCTTGGGTGATAGTATTGCTCAAACTTTAGCCCGACATCATCCAGCTCCCTTGGAATATGTAGGTGTGGATGACAGCTTTGGTGAGTCAGGGACTCCCACTCAATTGTTAGAAAAATACGGCCTGAATGCTGCCAATATTGTACTGGCTGCAAAAAAGGTCCTGGCAAGAAAATAAGATTACTATTCTCTTCAATTCATGAGGAGATTCAGATTAACAAAGGTCCAAGGATTAAATTCTTGGACCTTTTTTTGATATTGGGATTCGTAACTTTCCAGAAATTCAAATCTTTAATTTTGTAAATGATCATCATCAATCCGAATTTAAACCTTGTACCCATTAAACTCGAAGATCAAGAGAAGCTATTTGGACTGATGAGTGAAATCTATCCGGCAGCTTATTCTAATTTTTGGAAAGAGGATTGCGAATGGTATTTGGATCTCTGCTTTAGTGAAAAAAATCTTGCAAAAGAACTCGCCCGATCTAGTTCCCATTATTACTTTATAGAATTCAACGGTTTCAAAGCTGGAATCCTCAAATACGACTTTCTCTTATCTCCCAAGCAACTTGAAATACCCAATGCCATGAAGCTTCATCGCCTCTACCTGCACTCGGATTTACATGGTACAGGAGTGGCAAAAGCTTTAATGAATTGGCTGGAAACCGAAGCTATAGCAAAAAACTTGGATTTTATTTGGCTGGAAGCCATGGAGCAAAAACAACAGGCAAAGGTCTTTTATGAGAAAATGGGTTACCAATTAGCCCTGACTTATCAGTTGGAGTTTGATCTTTTGAAGCCGGAGTTTAGAGGGATTCATATTTACAATAAAAAAATAAAAGACTGAAGATTTTTACTTTAAGAGTCTAAACCTCCGAATTCATTTCAATTGAAATTCTTTCAATTTCAGAATAGTCTTTCTACCAGATATATTTCAAAGTGCCCCCTATAAAGTGGGCTCTTTGAAGTATAATAGGAATTGATTCGATTATATTTTATTTAGTCGCTTCATAATCACCATATTTCCAGCTTTCACCTGTATGATATATAAGCGTAGGTCTAACCCTCTTTCTATTTAAGTGTAAGGATAAAAAGATCTAGGCTAGGAATAATTTTCAAATTTGTCCCTTTAAGGCTTTTACTATCAGCTCTCCCTCGACTTCAAGGGCTTTTGTGATTATCGGTTAGTATCGCAATTTCATTCAGCTTATTTTTAAGAAGTCCAAAATCTAAGCCATGAAAAAACTTCTTTCCACCTCGCTCCTGCTGGGACTTGCACTTTCTGCTTTCTCTCAAGGCACCCAACTTCTACGACAACCTACCCTCAGTAGATCTGAAATTGTCTTTGTCTATGCCAATGACCTCTGGAAAACTTCTCGAGCAGGCGGAAATGCTATTCGAATGACCAGCAATGAAGGCGAAGAAAGTCTTCCTCACTTTTCTCCAGATGGAAACTGGATCGCTTTTACTGGAGAATATGACGGGAATACCGATGTCTATTTGATCCCTGCTGTTGGCGGTGAGCCCAAGCGGTTGACCTGGCATCCAGGTGCAGATCTGGTGACTGGCTGGAACCCTGATGGCACGAAGGTGATTTTCAGCTCAGGCCGAGAAGGTCATGCTACCCAAGAATCCAAGTTTTTTGAAGTGGGTGTTAACGGTGGCATGCCAAGCCCGATGATTGTCCCTCGTGCAGTAAATGGTGAGATTTCTCCAGACGGAAAGCACATGGCCTATCAGCAAATCTCTTTTTGGGATCCAGAATGGCGAAATCACCGAGGTGGACAAGCCAAACCTATCTGGATTCTTGATCTGAAAGATTACTCGGTTCAGATGACTCCTCAGACAGACAATGAGCGCCATACCGATCCAGTTTGGTTTGGAGACAAAGTCTTTTACATCTCAGAGCGGGATAATTTGGCCAACCTTTGGTCCTATGATCCAAGCACTAAACAAGAAAAACAAGAGACATTCTTAAAGGATTTCGATATCAAAAGCATCGATGCGGGAACAGATGCGATCGTAATCGAGCAAGGTGGCTACTTGCATCTCTATGATCCTCAAACAGCAAAACTTACGCAGCTTTCGATCACCGTAAATGGGGATTTCCACTGGTCACGTGAGCGCTGGACGGACGTAGCTGCAAATGAATTACAAAATCCACAGCTCTCTCCTACCGGACAACGGGCCATTTTTGAATTTAGAGGAGAGATCCTAACCTTTCCAAAAGAAAATGGAGCGGGAAGAAACCTAACCAATACTTCTAAATCAGCGGAACGTTCTCCAGTATGGTCTCCTGATGGAAAAAGTGTTGCCTATTTTTCTGATTTATCAGGCGAATATCAGCTGATCATTGCTGATCAAACAGGTATAGTCTCGAAAACGATCTCAATTCCTGATCCTAGCTTTTTCTTTAAACCAGAATGGTCTAGCGACAATATGCACATCGCTTATACGGATACCGATTACAATATTTGGGTCACCAATGTGACTTCTGGAACAAGTAAAATCGCAGATACGGATCGCTTTGCACATCCTAATCGAAGCATGAATCCAGTTTGGTCTCCAGATGGAAAATGGATCGCTTATTCCAGATTGATGGACAATCAGATGAAATCGATTTTCATCTATGAAGTCGCTACCGGAAAGAAAATCCAAGTCACCGATACTATGGCCGATGCCATTTCACCGATTTGGGATGCGAATGGTAAGTACCTCTATTTCCTGGCAAGTACTGATTTTGGATTAAATACCGGCTGGCTAGATATGAGTAGCTACGATCATCCTGTGACTCGTGCGCTTTACCTCACAGTATTAAATGCTGCTTACTCTTCCCCACTCCTTCCTCAAAGCGACGAAGAAAAAGAAAAGACAGAAGAGAAAAAGAAGGATGAAAAAGCAGCAGTGACGGTGACGATCACCGAGGCAGGCATTCAACAGCGAATCGTGGCCATCGATATTCCTACTCGCAATTATTCCGCGCTAGCTTCTGCTCCTGAAAACCAAATCTTTTATATGGAAGTCATTCCAAATGAAGGCACGGCGATGAAGAAATATGATTTGACTAAGCGGAAGTCTGAAGATTTTCTTCCTAAAGTGAATCAAGTGGTAGTTTCCAATGATCGGAAATCCCTGCTTTACCAGTCGGGCAATACTTGGGGAATCCTCGAGACTACCGGAGCTGGTAAAAAAGTGGGCGATGGCGCATTGAAAAGCATCGCCTCCATGAAAGTCAAAGTAGATCCTATGGCTGAGTGGCAGCAGATCTACCGAGAAGGCTGGCGCTATCAGCGTGATTTTCTCTATGTGGAGAATGTGCACGGCGCACCATGGAATGAAATCTTCGAATGGTACAAGCCCTGGGTAGCCTCAGTTCGGCATCGTACGGATATGAATTACATCATCGATATTATTGGTGGTGAGGTAGCAGTAGGACATAGCTATACTCGAGGTGGAGATTTCCCGGACATAGATCGCGTACCGATTGGATTATTGGGAGCAGATTTTGAGTTAGATAATGGAAACTTCAAAATCAAGAAAATCTATAATGGCGAAGACTGGAATCCTGGATTGGATGCACCTTTGGCGCAAGTGGGTGCACAAGCCAAAGTTGGGGAATACCTCGTTGGGGTAAATGGAAAAGCCATTGAGAAAGGAATTAACCTCTACACCTATTTTGAGAGAACCGCCAATATCCCAACTAAAATTCACCTGAATTCAAAACCAGAATTGGAAGGTTCACGAACCATCTTAGTGATTCCGGCAAGCAATGAAACCCAACTGCGAAACATCGCTTGGATCGAAGGTAACCGAAGAAAAGTGGATGCCCTTTCCGAAGGAAAACTGGCCTATGTCTATCTTCCAAATACCGGACAACCGGGCTATACCTCCTTCAATCGCTACTATTTTGCGCAGCAAGATAAAAAAGGTGCCGTGATCGACGAGCGAAATAACGGTGGGGGATCAGCGGCAGATTACATGGTGGACATCATGAATCGTAAATTGACTGGCTACTTTAACTCAAGGGCTAATGATCATAAACCTTTCACCCAACCGATGTCTGGCATCTGGGGACCAAAAGTAATGCTGATCAATGAGCGGGCGGGCTCGGGGGGAGATCTTCTGCCTTACTTATTCAACAAGATGGAAATCGGACCCTTGATCGGTACGAAAACTTGGGGTGGACTTGTCGGTACTTGGGACACTCCTCCATTTGTAGATGGAGGCCGAATGGTAGCCCCAAGAGGAGGTTTCTTCGATACAGATGGCGAATGGGCTGTAGAAGGCGTGGGTATTTCACCGGATGTCCTTGTCGAGCAATTGCCTAAGGATGTCATCGCAGGTAAAGACCCACAGCTTGAGCGAGCAGTTCAAGTAGCTTTGGAGTTATTGAAAACCGAGGGGGTCGAACTGAAACCAGAACCAAAAGCTCCGATAAGATATTTCAGACCGAAGGGAAATTAGCAGGAAGTTGAAAGTCAGTGTCGAATATTAGAAAACCACCAGAGCTGCCTAAATATGGTGGCCTTGGTAATCCACGATAGTTATCAGGATCGGGATTAATGAAATTACATACGATTTTACTTTGGCCAAAAGATGCCAATCGATGATGTACTTAATAAACGAGATGAGTTTCAATTGATGCGATATTAAAATCCCCTATTAGCGAAAAAAGCTTTTAGGGGATTTTTTATGTTTTTATTTGAATTTAATAAGACACGATTCCTTGAAAAGGAACAAGTAACTAATCTTCTCAGCTTATATAAATGCTCTATTTTGACGATTTTAGCTATTCTAAAGTTCAAAAATCATGTTAGATCAATTATTAAAACTAGCTGATGGACCCCTTCATGAGATGCTTTCCGGGATGAATCAAGACCAGCCTAATCAATAAGCCGGTAACCTGAAAGATAGTATTTTTCCCTCCCTTCAAAATCAAATCAGCGCAGGAAATCTAGATGCTGTCAAAGAAATGTTTTGGTTCGGAAACTCCACCAGATGTACCAGTAATTCAAAATCTTCAGGGTGGCGTGGCTGATGACATCATGGGTAAACTCGGCATTTCCAAGGATCAGACAATGGGGATTTCCGCCGCTGCACTGCCGATGATTATGAATTTTTTCAACAAGCATGTCAATGATGCGCCTCAGGACAATCAGAATATTATGTCTACTATCGTCGATTCTGTTCAGGGAAAGTCAAGAAAAATCGGCGCTGGAGATTTGATGGGTTCTTTGCTGGATGGTGGAAAGGGCGGCATGGACCTTGGAGGGCTAATGGATATTGGGAAAGGCCTTTTCAAATAAGAAAAAAACTTTAATCCACTTTCTAAAGCCTGGCTTTCTCCAAATCCAGTTTTCAAATAACTAGATAATCAAACTATGAAAATCAAACTTCTCATACTTTCATTCTGCTTATTCTTTGTGGCATTCACAGCACAATCTCAGTCACTCAAAGTCCCAAAATTGGGACTTTGAGCTCAGGTTTTAAAGATATTGAATAACACAAGCGGACTCAACTTGGACAATGAGAAAGAAAGCTAATTGAAGGGAAACAACAAGAGCTTCGTCGACGAATTAACGAGTATTTCAAAAAACGCTGCACCGGAAGCAGATAAAAAAAACAAGCTTTCTGAATCTGAAGGAAAAACGAAATAACTTCCTAACTCAGCTTCTTACCCAAGTTTTACTTAAAAAGTATACAGCAAAGGTCACCAAAGGCAAAACCCAAAAAAAATCTAAATTAGGATTCCCAACGATGGCTTTCTAATCTTCTTCTAACCACAGTTACAGAAGATCAAATCGAATTCTTCCAAAAAAATGGCTGTCCCTTCCAGGGATAGCCATTTTTATGATCAACAAATCCCAACTATATAGCTATGGTAATTGCACCTACCATTGCCGAATGTATTGTACAATTGTATGTCGCGATAGCTGCCGCCAAATCAGGAGTAAGAGTGAAACTGATATTAGCACCATCCACTACAAAATCAACATTAGCATCATTCTCAAAAGTGCCATTTGCTCCATCTTCGGATAATAGTACATCACCGCTGGCATTTCTCAAGTCTAATGGATGACTAGCACCTCCATTGTTAACGAAGGTATATCTCAATCCTGCAGTCAATTCAATTCCAGTATTATCCATACTTAACTGAGCAGTTGCACCTTCTCCATCAACTGCGTCTACACGATAAGCGGATGCGCCAACATTGGATAGCGTGATCGTGGCTGATGCATCATTTTGAGTAGGTGGTAACAGCACCCGGTCAATCGCATGAACCACCCCGTTTGTTGCATGAATATTCAATGCAGTAGGGACTAACCCACTCTCATTAATTTGAAGATTAGCTAAATCTACTGTCAACTCCTGACCCTCCAATAAAGTAGGCAAGATGGCACCTTGACGCAAATCCTGAGAAAAAGCTCTTGCCGGAACTACGTGATATAAAAGTACGTCGGTCAATAAATCTACCGGAATTTCATTAATTCCGTTTACTCCTAATGTTGTGTATAAGTCTTCAAATGCAGCATCTGTAGGAGCAAAAACTGTCAAGTCATCCATGAAATCTCCACTGATACTTTCCACCAAACCAGCTCGAACTAAACCAGCAACCAATTGAGTAAATTCTGGCTGAGTTTTGTCATTAGCTGCAATTGCGATCTCAGCTATATTTTGAGTTGGAGCAGTTATTACATAATCCAATACATGAATGATTCCGTTATCAGCAATAATATCGGTTTCAATGATTTGCGCATTTCCATTGATCCAAAGATTCCCATTTGGGTCTTCACTTACATAGAATTGTTTTTCATTCAAGGCAGTGACAGGACCTGGATTGACCTCTCCCGAAGTCACTGTACCGGTCACAACATGATAGGAAAGAATATCAGCCAAATCTTGATTGGCAAGCAATTGATCGGCAGTCAAATTATTGGCAGTAAGAAAATCCTGAAATGCAACATCAGTCGGCGCAAATACCGTCAAAGGTCCCGATTGGGAAAGTGCATCCACTAATCCTGCTTGGGTGACGGCTAAAACCAGTATCGAGAAATCAGGATTCGCTTCAGCAATGTCCACAATAGTTTCACTTTCGACAGGAATTACTGGATCCGGATCATCCTCACAAGCAGTGAAACTAAGTACAGATCCGAGGGCAACGAAAAGAGAAATTGATCTCCATGGGTTAGATTTTGAATTAATCATAGTAGTTAAAATTATTTAAGTTAATATGTTCGTATTACATATTAACCTCTAGAAAAATGCTTTAGTTATTGGAAAACGAAAGATTCCTCTAATTGTACAAGCTCTTCTAAAAAAAATGAAATGCATTAAATTAGCTAAAAGAGGCATTTTCTATCCAAATAATTGATTAGTGAGTTTATATCAGACATATTAATTTATCAATGGCAAATCAAGACACGATCAGAAAAAAAATATTTTTTTCTGCAATTCTTTGTCATTTGGAAAAAAAAACTGCGATTATAATTCTATGTCTCTTTTAAATCAATTGAAAGACTTACCTCAAATGTTGTACTTGCAACTCTACCGTATAAACTATTAAATTTTATTTCTTGAAGCCATGGACTTTTGTTCCTAGCTTTTTTTATTTTTCGGGATGCTTAAGCACTCTCTCATTCTATTAGCCTGCGCCTTCTTGGTAATTTCCTGTAGCAAACCTGCCAAAGAGGTCGAGTTTTGGTTGACAGATCCAGGTCAGGAGATCAAATTTCAATTACAGGATTCTTTGGCCTTCCAAGTAGGGGAAAATCTTCAAGCCACATCTATTAGTATTTTGCTTCAGCCGGAGACTAGCTATCAAGAAATAGATGGCTTTGGCTTTACGCTTTCTCAAGGTAGCGCCCTCCACCTCTTAGGGATGTCAGCATCTGCCCGGAAAGATCTTTTGGAAGAGCTTTTCGGAACTGATGCGAATCAAATCGGCATCTCCTACCTCAGACTTGCAGTAGCAGCTTCAGATTTAAATGAGCGCCCATTTTCTTACGATGACTTGGAAGACTCGCTGGCTGTAGATTTGGAATTGGAAAAATTTGATTTGGGTCCAGATCGCATGGATGTCATCCCGATTCTCAAGGAAATACTTTCGATCAATCCAGCTATTAAATTGATGGCTTCGCCTTGGTCTCCCCCAACATGGATGAAGGACAATAAGGATACACGCGGTGGATCGCTAGTAGAAGAATATGAATCGGTGTACGCCCAGTATTTGGTGAAATACATCCAAGAAATGAAGGCAGAAGGAATCGACATCGATGCCTTGACGATTCAAAATGAGCCATTACATCCAGGCAACAATCCTTCCTTATTGATGCTTCCTGAGCAGCAAGCAAGATTTATTGGTTTACATCTTGGACCAGCATTTCGGGAAGCGGAAATAAAAACCAAAATCCTGATCTATGACCATAACGCGGATCGTCCAGATTACCCTATAACTGTCCTTCAAGATTCTCTCGCAAATCCATTTATCGACGGTTCTGCTTTTCATCTCTATGGAGGTCAAATAGAAGCACTTTCAGAAGTCCATCAGGCTTTTCCCGATAAGCACATCTACTTTACCGAACAGTGGATTGGGGCTCCTGGAAATCTTGCAGGAGATCTTCCATGGCACATCAAGAATCTAATAATCGGTGCTACAAGGAATTGGTCAAAAACTGTTCTGGAATGGAATCTGACCTCAAATTCTAACTTGACTCCATTTACGGATCGTGGCGGATGTGACCGTTGCCTTGGGGCAGTTACGATTGATGCAGATTCAGTTACTCGAAATCCTGCCTATTATATCATTGGCCATGCGAGTAAGTTTGTAGTCCCAGGATCAATCCGGATCGATAGCAATGAAGTAGAAGGACTTCCAAATGTAGCGTTTCAGCGGCCTGACGGGAATTTGGTTTTGATTGTCCTCAATGAAGGAAATGAGCCAAAGATCTTTTCAGCGGAAGTTGGAGGTAAAACTTTTCAAGCAAGTTTGAATCCCGGTGCGGTTGGGACTTTTGTGTGGAAGTAAAGTCTAAGAATAATAAAATAGTTGGGTCTTTTTGCCACTCTGTTTTTTTATC
>JBLGAM010000120.1:0-9819 GCA_047612305.1 Planctomycetota bacterium
ACGAAGCTTTGATTCAATGATGGCCATTGTGTTCGGAAATTTGCACCAACCCTCGTAAGTCCTGTCGCTCCTGAAAATGCAGGATTTAAATAAAGTGGGTTTGCATAAAATTGAGAATATTGGACATCTTGACCAAATAAGGCTGTTCCAATAAAAGTAAGGGCAATAAGTAAAACTATTCGAATCATTACCTGATTAGTTTAAATTTACCCTCTTCCACCACTTTCTCACCATCTACGGCAACTGCATTGAATTTGAAAAAGTAAAATCCCGAATCAAGTAACTCACTGTTGAGTTTACCATCCCAGCCTACAGTGTTAAGCTCATCAGTGCGGAAGATTAGTTGACCCCAAGAATTGAAAATCATAAATTCGAGTTTGCTGATCCCTTTAAATTTTGGTACAAATGTTTGATTCACGCCGTCCAAAGGGGTAAATCCAGTAGGAAACATGACGCGATAACTTCTGGTGATTGATACTAGGTTGATAATTGTTCGTGTACAGCCATATTGATCAGTTATTGTCAACCCGACTTGAAACTGCCCCTTTTTACCAAAAACATGAACTGGATTCCTCTCATTGGAACTAGCACCATCACTAAAATTCCATTCCCATTTGACTGCTCTGGAATCAGATCGATCTGTAAATTGGATCGGGTCGTCTGGAAAAATCCCTCCCTGATCATCTCCTTTGATATCTGTCCCTTCCACTACAAAATCAAAATTTGCCTCCAATGGTCGGTCGAGAATTATAACTTCCAACTGTAATGGCTCACCATAGCAGTCCAAATCTTTGTATTTCACGAAAAGCTCATATCCCCCTGATTCGCCGACACTTCTTAATGCCTCATTTTCATACATCTCCCCTTGACCTTTTAATAGGTAATCATAAGAATTCAAGTCAAAATCTAAAATAGCAGTCGTAACATCTACTGATTGACCTGGTGTACAGCCGACTGTGGGATTAGAGATTATAAATAGTGGTAATTCCGGGTAGTCGACTTTGATCATATTGGATTTGGCAGGGCAATTTTTACGGTTGTAACCAACGATCTGGTATTCGCCAGATTCGAAGACAGTAAAGGTATTTTGTACTGCACTCTCCACTAATTGCCCATCTCTAAACCATTCGAAGCGGAAATAAGCTTCTTCCCCCAACCCAATTAAAGAGACGGATTCTCCTTGGCAAAGTCGTATTTCATCATTTTGAGATTCTTGATCTCCAGAAATGCGAAGATTAATTGGCTCGGGTGATTCTTGAATCGTCAGAGTCATCGAATTTCCTGAAGAGCTTTTTCCATAGGAATCTGTCAAGCTATAGTAAACAGTAACTTGCTGATCTGCAAATCCCGGGTTTGGGAAAAAAGTAAAATCTCCTCCCACATCTCCTGCCCGAAAAGTACCCTGAGGGAGCTCTAAAACCCTATTTTCTTCTCTGCACTTGGCTTGTGAGCAGATGTCTCCGGATTCTTCCTCAATATCTTCCAAAGAAGCATAAAACTGAAGACAACGAATCACGCTACTTTCATTTGGCAAAACCACCTCCTCATCTGTGATAAAATAGGTGTTTTCCTGTCCTTCACAGGAAGCAATTTCATCAAAATCTACCCCTTTTGGATCTTCCAAAGCCTCATCATTGGCCACTTCAACTTGTAAATTTCGAATTTCATGGTAGTTAGTAAACCCTCCTGTCGAAGCTGCAAATCCAATTTTAAGGTTTTTTGGGGCTGGAAAATCATATGGCCTATCAAAAATAGTGACCATCCGAGGCTCTCCTATGGCAGTTGTCACCATCATTTGCAAGGTCACAAAATATCCGGTTTTATCAGGTTTAGGTTGAAGCTCTAAAAACACTTTTCGATATCCCGGCTGATTCGGATCTGTAACTCGGTTAGTTCCCGTGCCTCCAGAACTGATCGGGAATTGCCCCCCTGGATTGAGCCCATCGATGCCAATGGACATAGTTTTGCGCCCAACCAAAAAAGCGTAGCCCGAAGTCCCATTACCTGGGCCTCTAATTGCAATCGCATCTGGAACTAAGTCGCTACCAGCTCCAAGAAAACCTCCAACTTTGTTTTCAGCTGTATTTCCAAAATTACCAAACTCATCAAAACCTATCCCAATGTAAGCTCTGGACAAGCCTGGATCATTTCCTCTTTGAGCATAGCCTAGAGAACCACCGAATCCCCCAGCAGTAAATACTGGCACATCGGCATCAAAAAGAAAAAAAGAAATCCCATCTGCTCTACTAAGAACATCTCCACCATAGCTAAAATATTCAAAAGAAGTCTTGATCCCGAATACAGAAGGGAAAGGGATATCGATATACACATAACCACGCTGGCTAGTTTGATTTTCTGTGAGTCGTAAAACTCCATCAATTAATCTGGCATTACCACCAAATACCGTTGATGCCTGAATCGAGGAGCCATCAAAAGGCTCACAATAAGGGAATCCTATTTGAGAATAAGAATTTTGAATAGTGACTAAATAAAGAACAATAAGCGATAGATATCGCATCTTAGATTTTTTGGATTGGTTGAATATCAAAAATATAATTGGAAATCTAAGCACACAAAAAAGCCTTTCAATTTGTATTGAAAGGCTTTAATTTTTTATCTCAATATAGTTTGCTCTCGGTCCGGACCGATGGAGACTAATTTGATTGGAACTCCCAGCTCATTTTCTAAATAAGTAACGTAGTCTTTTAATTCAATTGGAAAATTATCATAGTCTCTAATTCCTTTTAAAGACGTATTCCAACCTTTCATCGATTGATATACTGGCTTCACGTCCAAATCAGAAATCTCAAAACTCAAGCGATCAATTCGCTCACCTGTTGGCAATTCATAGTGCGTACATATTTTAATTTCCTTAAAAATATTAAGTACGTCGCCTTTCATCATAAATAGCTGCGTGACCCCATTGATCATAATTGAGTAACGCAAAGCAGGAAGATCTAACCAACCACATCTGCGCGGTCGGCCAGTGGTACTTCCAAATTCATTTCCTTCCTTCCGCATTGCCTCTCCCGTATCATCGAAAAGCTCAGTCGGAAAAGGCCCACTTCCTACTCGGGTGCAATAAGCTTTGAAGATCCCAAAGACCTCTCCTATTCTGGACGGAGCCACCCCTAATCCGGTGCATGCCCCAGCAGTCATAGTGCTGCTACTTGTCACAAATGGATAGGAACCAAAGTCAATATCTAAAAGTGAACCTTGCGCACCTTCAGCTAAGATTTTTTTATTTGAAGCTAACGCATCATTAACGACATATTCACTATCAATCAGATTCAAAGTTTTGAAAAAATCTACAGCAGCAAAAAACTGCTCCTCCATTTCTGGTAGCTCATCAATCGGATGATTATAAAACGAAAGTGTAGTTTTATGCTTTTCGACTAAAACTTGATATTTCTCTTTGAAATCTGGATTTAAGATATCACCAACGCGTAAGGCAGTTCTGCCAATTTTATCTTGGTAAGTCGGTCCAATTCCTTTCAATGTAGAACCAATTTTTTTATCCCCTTTGGCAGTTTCCATTGCTGCATCCAAAAGCTTATGAGTAGGAATTATGATTGTAGCCTTCTTAGAGATTACCAAATTCTTCATATAGTCTATGGAGAATTTACCTAATCCATCGATTTCCTTTTTCAGAACAATGGGGTCCAATACTACTCCATTCCCAATAATATTGAGAATTTGAGGTCTAAATATCCCTGATGGAATCTGATGAAGGACATGCTTAATGCCATCAAATTCTAATGTATGTCCAGCATTTGGCCCGCCTTGAAATCGTGCTACGATCTCATATTTAGGAGCTAAAACATCTACAATTTTTCCTTTTCCTTCATCTCCCCACTGGAGACCCAGAAGTACATCCATCTTCATTTGATGTTCGATCTAAACGGTTTACTAAGTTTTTTTAAAAGCGTGAAATTTGCGATAAGCCCATAGAAAACCAAGGATTGACAGATCTTTATTATCAGAATAGATCTATGGCCTCCATTTTAAAGATTTGGACTATGGCTATATCTTAGGTAGTCAATGACTTCTTAAATTCTTCCACAGAATCAAAGACTGTGAAAATATTATTCAGCTTGGTGATGATTAAGAGTTTTCTGACATGCTCTGAAGGTGCTGTAAGGTAAACTTCACCTCCAATATTTCGCATCTTGGTAAGCATAGTGATTAGCAGGCCTATTCCGCTTGAGCTGATATACCTCACTTCGTTCAAGTCAACCACAAAATTTTTTGCTTCTTCTTGGATCGCATCAGACACTATTTCAACCAGTTTTGGCCCCACCTCATCTCCGATCAAATCACCTTGAATAAAAAGGTAATTTGCTAAATCGTCTTTGGAGGTGTTGAATGTAAGTTTCATGATGTCTTTGTTATTTTATTTTGACAATTATCGTTGTTGCAACTTCCATAAAGAATCAAGGAATGATGCAATACTTTGAAGTTCAATATTTCTCCTACGGTATTTTGTATGTTTTGGATTCTTGGATCGCAAAATTCCAAGACCTCATTGCAAGTCACACAGATTAGATGATCGTGCTGCTTGAAGCCATATGATTTTTCAAACTGGGCCAGATTTTTACCAAACTGATGCTTTGTTACCAAATCACATTCTACGAGAAGATCAAGCGTATTATATACTGTAGCCCTACTCACACGGTAATTCTTATTTTTCATGCTGATGTAAAGTGACTCTACATCAAAATGACCTCCACGACTATAAATCTCTTCTAAGATAGCATAACGCTCCGGAGTTTTTCTGAGCTTTTGAGTTTCGAGGTAAGCGGTAAAAATTTTCTTAACCTCTTCGAAATGGGCAACATTTAAAGGCATCTTATGCGATTTTTTTCAAATATAACTCTACTACGGTATAAATGATTCATTGGATCAATCAAACCTTGCCACCTTCAAAATGCCTTCGACCTTTGTAAGGTTGGTGATTAATTTATCTAAATGACCCGTGTTATTTACATATAATTTGATTGTTCCTTCGAAAATTCCAGCATCAGAGTCAACCGTTATGGATCTCATATTTACTTTCAATTCATTTGAAATTACTTTGGTTAGATCATTAATTAAGCCTACCCGATCAGTTCCCACAATCCGTAACCCTGCTAAAAAAGCAATCTCTTTTTGGCTAGTCCATCTGGCTTTAATTACACGATTGCCGTGATTAGAAAGCAGTTCGAGGGCATTTGGACAAGAAGTTCGATGGATCTTAATCCCCTCATTCACTGTGACAAATCCAAACACGTCATCCCCAGGAATCGGATTACAGCATTTTGCCAAGACATAGTCAACCACATCCATGTCCTCCCCTATCAAGAGCTGGTCATGATCAGGACCTTTGAGGCTTTTTATTTCTTTGGTAAATGAAGATTCGTCCTTTACTTTTTCATGAGTTCCTCTGTTTTTGAGTTTTTGAGTTTCCTTAAACTCTTTGAATGATTTGATCGTGGTTGGGTCAATCGTCCCGTTTCCTACCCGATAATAAAATTCATTCGCTGTCTTCAATTCAAAATATGCGCGAAGTTTTTCGATGTTTTCAGAGATAAACTCCATTTTCATTTGCTTGAGCTTTCGCTGCACAATTTCCCTTCCGTCAAGAATTGCTGATTTTTTCTCCTCCCTGATCGCATCCTTAATCTTAGCTTTAGCACGTGAAGTGACGACAATCGACAACCAGTCTTCTGTAGGTTTCTGCTTATTGGAAGTAAGAATTTCTACCTGATCCCCATTTTTAAGCTTATGAGAAATAGGAACTAGACGTTGATTGACTTTGGCTCCAATACATTTAGCACCTACTTGGGTATGTATCTCAAATGCAAAATCTAAGGCAGTCGATCCAAATGGCAATACTTTGAGTTCGCCTTTGGGAGTAAAAACAAAGACTTCCTCGTGAAAAAGGTTACCTCTGAAATCATCCATGAATTCGATCGCATTGCCATCGTTGGATTCTAACAAGCCCCTAACTTGAGTAATCCAATCATCCAATCCTTTGGGAGCTTTGGAGCCCTCTTTGTCCTTGTATTTCCAATGCGCTGCATAGCCCCGCTCAGCAATATCATCCATTCTATTGGTTCGGATCTGCACTTCCACCCATTGGCCGGTATTACTCATCACAGTTGTGTGGAGCGATTCGTATCCATTAGACCTTGGCGTACTGATCCAATCCCGAAGGCGATCCGGATTTGGTCGATAAAAATCTGTTACGATGGAATACACCTGCCAGCTGTCAGCCTTTTCATTTTCTGCCTCACTCTCCAAAATGATTCGTACTGCAAAAAGATCATAGACCTCTTCGAATGGGATACCTTGATTTTTCATCTTGTTGAAAATGGAATAGACCGACTTCGGTCTTCCTTTGATCACAAAACTTAACCCCTGACGTACCAGCTCATCCTCTATAGGTTGGATAAAGCCTTTAATAAATTTATTCCGGTAGGATTTGGACTCATTAATTTTGAATACAATTTCCTTGTAGGTATCAGTCTCTGTAAACTTTAGGTACAAATCCTCCAATTCTGATTTGATGGAATACAATCCTAGACGATGAGCTAGCGGAGCATAGAGGTACATAGTCTCAGACGCTATCTTGAGCTGCTTATGGCGCGGCATACTGGCAAGCGTCCTCATATTATTCAATCGATCAGCAAGTTTGATCAAAATCACTCGAACGTCATCGGAAAGTGTCAGAAGCATTTTCCGAAAATTCTCGGCTTGTTGCGAACTTCCATAATCAAAGACGCCAGATATTTTTGTCAATCCATCAATGATCGTCATCACTTTATAGCCAAACTCCCGATCAATATCCTCCAACTCCCAATCAGTATCTTCGACCACGTCATGAAGAAGAGCTGCCACAATAGAGGTAGTACCTAGGCCGATTTCCTCCACGCAAACGAGAGCCACTTCTAAAGGATGGTAGATGTAAGGCTCGCCTGACTTTCTACGCATGTCCTTATGTGCTTCCATTGAGATATTGAAGGCTTTTTTGATCAACTTAGCATCTCCTTCTTTCAACGAAGGCTTGGCTTGCTTGAGTAGCCTACGGTATCTTTTTAATATTTCTTTTCGCTCTTCCTCTAAATCTACTTGGACCATACATTAGAAATTTAACATAAAAATAAGGCGATAGACAAGCCCTTTTATATTTCTTATTTTTTTATGTAATAGCACTTGCAAAATAATTTTAAGTACTTACATTTGCATCCACAATCACAAAAACAGAAGAGGAAAGTCTTTTCAAATGTTTTGAGATCTACTGCGGATGTGGCGAAATTGGTAGACGCACTAGACTTAGGATCTAGCGCCGCGAGGCATGGGGGTTCGAGTCCCTCTATCCGCACGATTACCAAACCCTCAATCACAAGACTGTTTACAGCACTGTGATTGGGGGTTTTTAGTTAAAACTTAATTTAAATTTTAGAGCATTGGAAATCACATTAGACAAACATTCTGTAAATCAAGCTTCAATTAAAATTAAATTATCCGAAGCAGATTACCAACCTAAAGTAGAAGCAAAACTTAAGGATCACGCCAGAAAAGCAAACATCAAAGGATTCAGACCGGGTAAAGCACCGATCTCTATGGTGAAAAACATGTATGGCACTTCGATTTTGGTTGAAGAAATCAACGGTATCCTAGGTGAGACATTGAATGGATACTTGAAAGAGCAAACCTTCAAAATCTTAGGAGATCCACTTCCAGTAGCAAAACAAGAAGATACGATCGATTGGAAAACGCAAAAAGAATTTGACTTTGAGTACAAAATAGGCTTTATCGATGGGGTCGACTTGCCTTTGGATAAGATCAAAGCGATCAAATATAGCATCAAAGTAGATCAAAAGTTAATCGACGAGACCTTGGAAAATTTGGTTTCCCAGTATGGAAACAGCTCAAATCCCGAAATAAGTGAGGCAACGGACTCTATTTATGGTGATTTAGTTAGCACAGCAACTGAATTCAAAAAATCAGTTTCTTTGGATTTGACAAAAATCACGAAAAAACTTGCTGAAAAATTTACAAGTATCCGTAAAGACGCTGTGATTGAGTTTGAAGATAAGGATGTGAAGAAGGATCAGTGGGAAGAAGCTTTCGGATTGGAAGCAGAAGAGACCGATCAGGCTACTGGCGCATTAACTTTTACAGTAAAGAATATCAATAGATCTGAAAAAGCTGAGATAAACCAAAAATTCTTTGATAAAATCTTCGGCCCAGATCAAGTTTCATCTGAGGAGGAGTTTATGGCTAAAGTAAAAGAGACCCTTCAGGGAAATTACGACCGTGAATCAAAAGTATTCACTGAAGAGGAATTGAAGAAAGAACTTACATCAAATGCAAAAATAGATCTTCCTGAAACCTTCCTAAAAGAATGGTTACTTGAAGCAAATAAAGGTAAGGTGAGTCCTGAAGATGTAGAGAAAGAGTTTCCACTTTATGCGAAACAATTGACTTGGTCATTGATTTCAAATCATCTTGCAACTGAGAATAAGATTCAGGCAGAACATGAAGAGGTTCTTGAAAAAACCAAGCAGATGGTGCGTGAACAATTTGCCTCTTCTGGTCTAGGCTCTCAGATGGAAGATAGCATGGACATGTTTGTCGACAATTATCTTAAAGGTGAAGAAGGACAAAACTACATGAACATGCTTACATCTGTTCAAAACGACAAGGTTCTATCATTTGTGGAAAACCAAATTAATTTGATCGAAAAAGAAATCAGTATCGACGAATTCAAGGAACTTTTAGCAAAGTAATTTGCTTAAATCAATAGAAAAAAGTCCTTACTTAGGGGCTTTTTTCATTTTTGCTACCTACAACTACCAGAATAATGATCAACAAGGAAGAGTTTAGAAAATACGCTATTCACAATCAAGGAGTAAGTGGAACAGCATTTGACCAATATACGCAGCATATTGAAAATATGACTCGCTCGGTGATCGAAGAACGTCCTCAAAATTTTAGAGAAATAGACGTATTCTCCCGCTTAATCATGGACCGTATTATATTTCTAGGAACGGGAATTGATGACCAAATAGCCAACATTATCGTGGCACAATTGCTATTTTTAGAATCTACCGATGCTAAAAAAGATGTTTTGCTATATGTCAACAGTCCAGGCGGATCTGTAACTGCTGGCTTAGGAATTTATGATACAATGCAATACATTGGTCCTGAGGTAGCTACGATCTGTACGGGAATTGCCGCTTCCATGGGTGCAGTTTTACTTGCAGGCGGAGCAAAAAATAAGCGCTCCGCACTGAAACATGCGCGTGTGATGATTCACCAGCCATCAGGAGGGATGCAAGGTCAATCTAGTGATATGGAAATTTCCCTTAAATTGATCCTTTCAATGCGTCAGGAATTGTATCAGATTCTTGCAGACCATACTGGTAAAACATACGAAGAAATCGATAGAGATTCTGATAGAGATTATTGGTTAAAAGCACCAGAGGCCAAAGCATATGGTCTAATTGATGAAGTTTTAGTAAAAAAATCATAATAATGGCTCAAGTAACCTGTTCGTTTTGCGGCAGAAATAAGAAGGACGTGGATTTGATGGTGTCGGGTATTTCGGCACATATATGCAATCATTGTATAGATCAGGCCCATTTGATATTAGGTGAGGATGAGAAAACCACAAAACCTGGTACCAAACCTAAGTTCAAGCTAAAAAAGCCAAAGGAATTGACGGAATATCTAGGTCAATATGTAATTGGTCAAGATGATGCGAAAAAAGTACTTACAGTGGCAGTATACAATCATTATAAACGACTTTTTCAAAAAGATGAAAAAGATGAT
>JBLGAM010000121.1:0-9436 GCA_047612305.1 Planctomycetota bacterium
GGTGATAGTGGGGTAAAGTTACCTTTCCCATCGCCTATTAACACCAAACCCAATCCTGCATCAATCATACCGATTCGAATTCGAGTAAAAGTCTCGTTCCCACCAAGGATCAAATCCATGTTGCCGTCCCCATTTAAATCAGTCGGTAAAATTGCCCGAACGGGAAAGCTTTGCGCCAGCTTTGGAAGTAGTTTAGGAATGAATTTTCCGTCTTGATTTTCCAAGTAATAAGATTCCATCGTGTTGATTTCTAATACTTGAGCTGATTCGATCTCCTTGTTAGAAAATAGCTCGTTAACCGTCGCTTTTGAGTAGCTAGCATAGTCTGTGAACTTGCTTCGCATGGATACCATCTGATCTAGTAGCTCGTCACGGCTTGGGAAGGGATATGCATTGTCCCCAATAAAGCATTCCAGAATCGGGTCAATAGATCCATTTTCGTCGAAATCTGTTGCATACAATCGGATCAATTTTTCACCTGAAGCTTTCAATTGGGAGTTGGTCCCAAAGTTTCCCGCGATCAAATCCAGATCTCCATCTCCATCGATATCTGCTTTGGAGAGACTTCCCCACCAGCCGGAAAGTGACTTTTGCAAATAAGTAGAACTTTGATCTTCGAAATGTGATTTACCTGAATTCACCAAGAAAGTCAAATTCATAAACTCTCCAGCCAGTACAAGGTCTTGCAAGCCATCCGAATTTAGATCCATTTCAACCGAGGCGGTTACCATTCCCAGTTTCCCATCTTTGGGTAAAAAAATCATTGTTTGATCAGAAAAATTCCCATTTCCGTCATTTATCAATAATTTACTTTGAGGAATTAGTGGATATTTTCCAGGAATTAGTTTTGCGCCAATAAATAAATCAGGGTATCCATCGCTGTTCGCATCCAAAACTACTGCAGTGCCAGTGCTGAATTTGTAAGTAGGGAAATTGGACGTTTTGGCCAATTTACCAGTTCCATCGTTGAGATAAACTCTGTCTTCCAGAGATTCATCCGAACCAGTGTAGTCATGAAATCCACCGCTTCCCACAAACAGATCTACTGCCCCATCGCCATTGAAATCTTCGAAAATCGCCACCGCATCTGTAAATTCATTACCTGATCGAAATCCTGAAAAAGATATCCAATTCCCATCTATCCAAGACCAAATTTCAGCAGCTTGGCCTTTTGTTCCGCCAAAAAACACTTCCGGATTACCATCCTTATCCAGATCTCCTTGTGCTAAAATTGGGTTGACATAGCTAGGCATGGTAAGCATCAATGGCTGACGCTTGAAGTCATTGAAGCCTGCGGCCTTCGCCGTAAATGGGGGAGGGATTGAGTTTTTGCTAAGCAGGGGTGATCGGACAGATTTGGAATTAGTTATAGGCTGTAAAGCTGTTGATTGTTTGATTTCGAGTGTTTGATTTGCTGCAATAGTAGTGAGTAATTCACTCTGCCCGTTGGGCCAAACTACCTGAATTGAGTCGATTTGATTACTCTCACCCAATCCAAAATGCAAAATTGGGCTTACACTTGACTGGAAGCCTCGGACCGGCTGCTGCTCTAAAGCTTGAGTTTTTCCTTCGGAAGTTAGCGTTACTTTAGCACCGATTCCATACGTGTTTGCTTGACTTCCGGATAGGGAGATTTTTAGGAAATTCTTTCTGGACGTATTATTTTTATAAATCCCAGCTGTTTCATTGAGATGATTGATGACTAAATCCAGGTCTCCATCATTGTCCAAATCAGCATAGGCTGCTCCGCTAGAAAAGTTCTTCTCACCAAATCCCCAATCCCTTGACCTGTCTAGGAAGGTCAAATCTCCTTTATTTTCAAATAAATAATTATGAACTGGCGTGGATGTCATCGTGGTGACTAACTGTAGCGTATCTGCTTTTTCTCCTGCGATTGCTTGCTTAAAATAATAATCACCTTTGTACTTGAGAAAATCTCTATTGGTGTAATCTCGGTAATAGCCATTCGTAACCAAGAGATCTTTGAAGCCATCATTGGTAGCATCAAAAAACAGCGCCGACCAGCTCCAATCCGTATTTGATATACCCGCTAATTGCCCGATTTCAGAAAACAGCTCATCTCCCTGATTCAGCTGAAGCATATTTCGCATGTGCTGATGGTAAAAGCCCTGCTGAATCATCAATGCATATTGCTCATAGTTTTCGGGTCCGTAGAGTAGTTTCTGACGCTCATTGTCCTCGGGTAGCATATCCAAGGTGTAAATGTCTGGCAACCCATCATTGTTGATGTCAGCTATATCGGCACCCATAGAAAAATGTGAGATATGCTGAAATTTGGCTGAAAGTTGATCCGTAAATGTGCCATCTCCATTATTCATATAGAGGTAATCTGGCTCGATGTAATCATTGGTAACTAGAAGATCAACCCAACCATCTTGATTGATATCAGATGCTACTACTGCTAATCCAAATCCTAGCGAATATCCCTTGATACCTGATTGTTCACTGATATCGATAAATTTCCCTGAGTCATTTCTAAATAATTTATCTCCAGCCTGCGGATGTCTTTCTTGTTTGGATAGGTCAAATTCGATCTCTGAGATGACTTGAATGTGATGATTTAGCAGGAAAAAATCCAGATCTCCATCTTGGTCAAAATCAAAAAATAAGCCTTGAGTGCTATTGGAGGCATCATCTAATCCAAATTCCTTAGCTTGATCTTGAAAGGTAAAATTTTCCTGATTGATCCAAAGTTCGTTTCTCCTACTTTCGGTATTCCCTTTGCCTGAGTAACTCACATAGATATCCAACCACCCATCGCCATTGACATCTGCCATTGCTACACCAGTTGTCCAACTCTCTTTCCCAGCTAAGCCTGCACTTTTTGTCTTGTCCTCGAATTTGAATTCACCGAGATTTTTATAGACTTTATTGGAAACCATGTTGCCGGTAAAAAAAATATCCTCCAGTCCATCATTATCTAAATCTCCGACGGCGACTCCAGCGCCATTATAAAAGTATTCGTAGCGAAGAATATTATTATTGGAGTCTTCTCGAAGCTGATTTTTAAATGAGATTCCTGACTTTCTGGAATTCAATTGCTCAAAACCTTGATTTTGGGCTTTAGCTTCAAATTGAATCAAAATGAAGCAACAACCAATTAAGCATTTTAAAAATCCAGAATTAGTGATTTCCATAGGTGTTTTTAATAGATTATTAGCTCATTCGATTGGTAATGTCATCAAATAGCTTCTCATTCACCACAGCCAATCCACCTAAAAGTCCCACATCTTCACCTAATTGATACAAGACTAATTTAGATTGTTCTCGGGATTTTGCCATGCTATAGATATTCAATGCTTGTTGAATAGGAGTAATCAAGTATTGTTTTGCTTCTGCAACTGACCCGCCGATGATGATCAGTTCAGGATTTAGCAATTGAATAAGTATGGAGATGCCTCGACCCAAGTCCAAACCTGCCTCTGAAAGAATGGTGATCGCACGTTGGTCGCCGGCTAATGCTGCTTCGACTACTAAGCTTGGCATTAATTCTCCTTCGTGATCACGAACCATTCGAGCTAGGATTCCATCTTTATCCAAAAGAATCGCTTCCTCGGCCATTTTAACAATGGCAGTTCCTGAAGCTACAGCTTCAAGGCAGCCTTTTTTGCCACATATGCAAGTGACATTTCTAGATTCAAAGATTGGGGAGTGGCTAAATTCCCCTGCAAAACCGGAGGCGCCTTGATAAATTTTTCCGTCGATGATGATACCAAGGCCAATTCCCCATCCTATAAATAGGCCTAATACGTTTTTATAGTTTTGTCCTGCGCCATATTTGAATTCGGCCAATGTCATCGCTCGAGCATCATTTTCAAGAAAGATCTTCTTTTGAAATCGTGCTTCTAGATTTTCTAACAGGGTCTTTTTACCAAATCTCAAGTAGGTGTAATTGACCCCACCAAGGGAATCGATCAATCCTGGCATTGAGATTCCGATTGCAATAATCTTTTCAGAATCAATCCCAGTTTTGGCTAGATAGTTTTCTATCAGATTGCATATGGACTCAAAAGTCACTTCCTCATTGTTTAAGGTAATCTTCTGACTTTCTTTAGGATGAGTTACTTCTTGATTACAGGAATAGAGGCAGAGATTCATGTTGAATTTGGAGAGGTCAACAGAGAGTAAGTAAAAGGCATTCTCTGCGAGTCTATAAAGATCTGGTTTTCTACCTCCTTGACTTTCAGCTCTTCCATGCTTAATAACCTCACCGCTCTCCATCAAATCACCTAAAAGCGAATTGACTGTAGGAAGTGATATTCCAACTTCAGTACAGATTTCACTAGCTGTATTTGCACCTTTTTGAAATAGGTTTTTGATGATCTTAATTTTATTGAGGTAGCTCTTTAATTCTACAACGCCTTCCATCTTATCGATGATGGCTTTTGGATTAATCAGATTCATAAGTCTAAGTTATGTTTGAAGTAAGCGAATTTTTAGGTTTCAAAAAATACTTTTTTAAAAAAATAACTAAACTGGGTCTAAAATATTTGTTTATTTAAAAATTATTAAAGCTTTTTTTGCTCTTTTGATAAAAGATTTTAAATGTGATAAAAATTTTTAGAATGTGTGTTTGTAGATTTTTGATTTTAATTTTAGACTTTAATAAAGCTATTTTGTTATGAGCATCAATTCATTGTTGAGTTCCGATTTGAAATCGGCCGTTTTTAAAGAAGTTGAGGGATATCTATCGAAGGAAGGATTCATAATAGTCAATATTGATAAATCTAGACCTTGGGGAGGTTTTTTTGTTTTAGATGAAAGCCAAATCGAGAAATTTCAAGCTGTATATTTTCCAGATGTCACACTTTCTACAGAGCAACTTTCTCAGAAGCTGAGTCCAAAATTTTTGGTGGTAGCTCCAGGGGCTAGGCTTTCTTGGCAATACCATCATAGAAGATCCGAACTATGGCAATTGATATTTGGAGAAGCGGGATTGATCAGAAGTCAAACGGATGAAGAAACAAGGCTAGAAGTAATGGGGCTAAATCAGACTATATCTCTTCAAACCGGTGAACGGCATCGACTTGTAGGTATGGGGAACTGGGGAGTAGTAGCTGAGATATGGGTGCACTCTGTCCCTTCTAATCCATCAGATGAAGATGATATTGTGCGACTCGCAGATGACTACGCTAGAGCATAAATCAAAAAAGCCTGAATTTTCAGACTTTTTTCTAGGGATGCACTTATAACTAAAAGCTATTTTAAAAGATCAATTTTCTTGGCAATCTCCTCTGCCTCTGCACTTAGCTTATCCGAAGCGGTTCGATTGGTCGTGGACATTTTATGGGCCTCTGCAAGCTTAGCGGCGTAAGCTTCCTGTAATTTGTCTTTCTCAGTTTTTTTCTTGAATAGTCCAAACATAATATCTTTTTTAGTAGAACCGATAGGATCTAAAATGGTTTGATTTAATCAATTTTGAAAAATAGACTGCAGCGTTTCTTCTACTATTTCGTCGCTTTTATAATTGATTAAATCCTCCAGCCTTCCTGATGGATTGTAGTATCTCCATGGACCTTCTTTTCGTCCTTCAATCATGATTCCCTCGGAAGCCTTTCTGCCATTTTCGTGATAGAAAGTCCAAGTTCCATCCGCTTTTCCTGATTTATAGCTTCCATCGGACTCTTTTTTACCTGATACATAATAAGTAATTCGGGTTCCATTACCCTCTTTTAGGGTTCCCTTATTGAGCTTTTGAATTCCGTCGAAGCCGAAATAATCCCCTACTTCCAATAGGCGACCATTGTCCCAGAATTCCTCTTGAGTAAGATTCTTATTGTCGTAGAAAAGTCCCCATATGCCATTTTCGAATCCTAACACAAAACTTCCCACAGATTTTAGCTGTCCACCGTCGTAGTAATAGAACCATTGTCTAATCTCCATTCCAAGGCTGTACTCTCCTTCCGCAATTAGGATTCCAATTTTGTTAAAATATTTCCAAAGTCCAGTTTTAAGATCATTTCTGTATTCTCCGATGGAATATAAATCTCCTGCAGGAAAGTAGCTTTTCCATAAACCCGTTTTCATTCCGCTGGAATATTGACCAGATACGGATATTTCTCCTGTATTGTGATATTCAACATAGTCTCCTACAGGAACTCCTAATTCATAGGTTTTCCTTTTTGATATTGATTTGTTAGGATAGTATTCTTCCCATGTGCCTACTGCAATACCAGTTTCATATTTTTCTATTCTCGCTAAGCGCTTATTTTCATAGTAATACTTCCAATTTCCTACTCTATTTCCGTTTTCATCGTAAAATTCCTCTGCTTCGAGAGTTTTGGTATAAGGAAAATATTTTTTCCATTCACCAATTTTATCTCCTTTTCTGTAGAATCCCTCCTCAATCACCATCATCCCCGGAGAATAAACTTTAAAATTCCCATCTAAAAGGTTATTGCTATAGTAGGCTTCGAAAACTAGATCTCCCTCTGGGGAATACCCTAAAAATGGTCCACTTTTCTTTCCTTTCACATAAAATTCTCTTTTGGATAAGCCACCAAAATCATAATATTCAAGCCATTCTCCAGATTTTAACCCTTCAATATAATTGCCTTCGATCTTTGGTTGATCATATCTTTGGAGGCTAGGGTTCCCTGTTTTCCCAAAATACTCAGTATACTTACCTACCAAAAGACCATTTTGAAAGATCATTTCAACCTTCAGAGCACCATCTTGATCATAAAATTTAGATTCCCCGAAGTATTGATTGTCTTTATAGTTTGCAACAAGGCTTTTCTTTCCATCGGGATAAAAATTAATCCATGTTCCAGTTTTCAAACCAAGATTGAAATAGCCTTCTGAGATTAATACATTTGTTTTCGGGTTATAATATTTCCACAATCCTTCACGAAATGAATCTTTTACCACCCCAATGGCCATTACTGAAGAATCACTATCGTACTGCCGTACTAAATTTGATTCTTGTGCAAAAAGTGAAGTACTATAGAGTAATAAGCCAATAAGGATATATTTCATGCATTCTGGGTTTCAAATCAACTCAGTAGGGTTTGACTGGGCTTTTCAAAAAAGAAATTGTCAAAACAGTAACAATTCGTTTATTATACGGTAGAATTCTATTCCTGTTTAAAAATAAGATAATTCTTCTTTTATCCCATTCGATGATTGAAGAAGACTGAAATTTTTTTCAACTCATCTTCAAGTTTTAGTGAAAAGTCATCGGATTCTTCAAGGAGTATATGCTTAAACCATTGATGATATGTGGAGTTTTTAATCAACTCATAATCAAGATTTTCCGTGTAATTATCTGATAAAATTAGTTCTGGATAATCCCATGGGGTGGGACTAAGACTGTACTTAAATCCATTTTCGGGATAGAAGTCAGAATTTGCCAAGAGATTATTTTTTCCAAATAGAATGAAAAGGAACATCCCGTGGCCAAACCAATTGAGGATTCTAATATTCAGGCCATTCTCACTTTCAAAGTCGCGAATAAGATCAAGTACGTGATAAGGAAAACCCAATAAATCATTGCCTTTAGTGAGCTTGATACCTTTGTTTGGAGTATGAAACCAACCTATTTCTTTTGCGATCACCGAATTTCCTAGTTCTGAAAAAAGCTTCCAAAAAGCTACTTTAAGCTGGTTTTGTCGAAGGACTAGACTTTTATCCTTCCAAAGTGATAGATCTAAAGAGATTGGCTTGTGTGACATTTTACCAATGAAGTAATGCGGATGCCCAAGTGAAACCTGATCCAAAAGCAGCTAGACAAATAAGATCACCTTCTTTAATTCTTCCTTGCTCCCAAGCTTCACTTAGTGCAATTGGAATAGTAGCAGCGGTTGTATTACCCATATGCATGATATTATTGAATACCTTTTCATCTGGAAGTTCTAATTTATTTTGGATGTATTGGCTGATTCGTAGGTTAGCCTGATGTGGCACTAATAGATCTATAGCTGACTTGGATAAATCATTTGCGTCCAAGGCTTCTTTGATTACTTCCATAAAACGAACTACAGCATGTTTAAATACTGTATTTCCATTCATTGTTAGATTGAAGCTCCCAGAAATGATTAACTCTGGAGAAAGTCGAACTGCTCGGCTACTTCCTGGATCTTTGCAATAGAGTTCCTCTGCATATTCTCCTTGGGAATGAAGATGGGTCGATAGTATTCCGGGTTGGTCAGATTCTACAGCTCCAACTACTGCGGCACCTGCTCCGTCCGCAAAGATTACCGAACTTGATCGTCCAGCATCACTTACATCTAATGCGGAGGATTGGATTTCTGCGCCTACGACCAAGATTTTTTTGTACATCCCGGTTTTGATAAACTGGTCAGCAATCGATAATGCATAGATAAATCCCGAACAGGCATTTCGAATATCAAGTGCCCCAATAGTACCCATGCCTAATTCACGCTGTAGTAATACTCCATTTCCAGGGATAAAATAGTCAGGAGTAACGGTGGCAAAAATGATGAAATCAATTTCTGAACTTGTAATTCCAGCGCGCTTCAATGCCATTTCTGAGGCGTTTTTAGACATTGAGTTCACAGTATCCACACCTGGAGTAAACCAATGCCGCTGCTGAATTCCAGTTCTATTTACAATCCATTCATCATTGGTGTCCATCATTTTTGATAAATCATTGTTAGTCACGATTCGCTCAGGGATATAATGACCAACTCCTAGGATTCTACTTTTTTTCATTATTTGGGTCTATTGAATTCCAAACAAATATGGGGACATGTTCCCATTCATACAAAAAGAAATTATGGGAGGGGTTGAATAAACACTATCCAAATAAAGTGTAATTACCATGTTGATCTATAGGAGAGGTTTTTCGGATTAGAGACGGACTGTCATTACTTACTGAATTGACGAGAGGTGAAACCGTATAACTGAGCATGATATCAGCAGAATAAGGATTGAGCATGGCTTTTAATTCGTCTTCTGAAGAATATGAATCCAGCCACTTTTTCTCATCTTTTTGAGACAATATCACCGGCATTCGATCATGAATCTCAGCTACTTTTTCATTTGGGCTGGTAGTCAAGATCAAAAAGGTATGCTGTATTTCACCCGCTACAGTTTCATACTCCTCCCAAATCCCGGCAAATGCGAAAAGTTCATTTTCTCCTAAGGTGAACCGATAGGGGATTTTAGTTTTTTTACCTAGACTCTTCCATTCATAAAAGCCATCCGAAGGGATCAAGCATCTTCTTTTCTGAAAGGAACTTTTGAAAGAGATTTTTTCGGAAACTGTCTCAGCTCTTGCATTGATGAGTTTCTGGGCTACTGGACGGTTTTGGCCAAATTCAGGCGTAATACCCCAATAAAAAAATGAAAATCCTCTTGGACTCTGAGAAGTGATCACCGGGACAAGTTGGGTAGGTGCAATGTTATATCTAGGATTGAAATCTGGAAGCATTTCGGCTTGAAATCGCTCTTC
>JBLGAM010000122.1:0-9386 GCA_047612305.1 Planctomycetota bacterium
ATTTTTTCTTTATCACTGCTATATTAGTAGTTTTTTTAATATTATTAAGGATCCTTTTACCCTTCTCAATAGATTGACTTCTTAATCAGATATTTATGGAATTCTTATCTTCACTAGCTCCTGAGCTTAAGCTGTTTTGGTACATCGCCATTCCCGTCTCCCTGATCTTTTGCATCCAAACCATCTTAACTTTTGTGGGATCAGGTGGATCAGATGGATTAGAAGCTGACTTTGATGGAGACCTCGATGGCGGTGGGGAAACCCCTTTTCAGCTGTTCTCATTTCGGAATCTGATCAACTTTCTTTTGGGCTTTAGCTGGACAGGGATTTCCTTTGCAAAGCTGATCCCGAACTCTTCTCTCTTAATCTTAGTCAGCTTGTTGGTTGGCTTTGGGTTCATTTATTTCTTTTTTATCATCATTCGTCAGATCCAGAGGCTCGGTGAAGACAATACCTTCCGTGCCGAAAAGACCATCAATCAAATTGCAGACGTCTATTTATCCATTCCTGGCAAGATGCAGGGAAAAGGAAAAATCATGGTCAGTCTGAATGGATCAGTTCGGGAACTTGATGCCATGACTGAGCATGAAAAAATTGAAACCAACGCTACTGTTCGAATCAAAAAAATCGAAAGTGGGAATATCTTCATTGTAGAAAAACTTTAATCCCCAATTTATGGACCCCTTAATAATCATAGTCGTCGCGACTTTAGTCGCTTTTGTGACCATTCTTGCCTTGGTATCAAGGTATAAAAGATGCCCTTCTGATAAGATCCTGGTGATCTATGGAAAGACCGGAGGCACTTCTGCCAAATGTATCCATGGCGGTGGAGCATTTATCTGGCCGGTGATTCAGGATTTTGCCTATTTGGACTTAAAGCCAATCTCGATCGAAACCAATCTGACCAATGCACTCTCACGTCAAAACATCCGAGTGGACGTCCCATGTCGATTCACGATTGCCATCTCCACCGATTTGGACACCATGAATACTGCCGCAGAAAGACTCCTCGGCTTAGCTCATGAGCAGATTCAAGAGCTATCAAAGGACATCCTCTTTGGGCAATTACGACTGGTGATTGCAACGATGACTATTGAAGAGATCAACTCTGACCGGGATAAGTTCTTAGAAAGTATCTCCAAAAATGTGGATAGCGAGCTGAAGAAAATCGGTTTGAAACTGATCAACGTCAACGTCACAGATATAAAAGATGAGTCGGGATACATTGAGGCACTAGGAAAAGAAGCCGCAGCCAAAGCAATCAATGAAGCAAAAATCTCCGTAGCTGAGCAGGAGAAAATAGGGGAAACAGGTAAGGCTTTAGCGGATCGTGAAAAAGACGTCCAAATCGCCGAGACCCAGCGGGATCGGGATGTGAAAATAGCGATCACCAACAAAAACAGGGAAGTCAGCATCGCTGAAGCTGCCAAAGATGAAAGCATCGGAAAGGCAGTGGCACAGCGTGACACCAGGGTAAAAACCTCCGAAGCCAATGCCATCGCCATCAAAGGTGAAAACGAGGCCAAAATTTCAATCGCCCAATCCGATGCGCTTCGGAGAGAAAAAGAGGCTGAGGCCCTACGAATCGCTTTGGCCTCTGAGAAAGTACAGCAAGCAAAGGCACTCGAGGAGTCCTACCTTGCAGAGCAAAAAGCCGAGACTGCCCGAGCAGAACGGGAACGATCTACTCAGAACGCAAACATTATAATCCCGGCAGAAATCGCCAAGCAGCGCGCGATCATCGATGCCCAAGCGGAAGCCGAACGAATCAGAGAGCTGGCCAAAGGTGAAGCAGATGCTATTTTTGCTAAAATGGAGGCTGAAGCAAAAGGTTTGTATGAGATCTTGACCAAACAAGCCGAAGGCTACCGCGAAGTAGTCAGTGCCGCTGGAGGAGATCCAACCAAAGCATTTCAATTGCTCCTAATCGAGAAACTACCCGAATTGGTAAAAACTCAAGTAGAGGCTGTGAAAAATATTAAAATAGATAAAATCGTAGTCTGGGACTCAGGACAAGGAGAAAATGGAAATAACTCTACTGCAAACTTTGTGTCAGGAATGATGAAAACCGTACCTCCATTGAATGATCTATTCAATATGGCTGGACTGAATCTACCTAGCTATCTGAAAGGTGAAAAACTTGAGGAATCCGGATCTGAAATTCCCAATGAGGAAACTAAAAAGTAATAAAAAGAGGCTCAAGGGCCTCTTTTTATGCTATTAAACAGCAATTATAAAAGAATGCTTCTACTTCAGAGAAGCGATCTGATTGTAGGCATTATTGATTCTAGGTAGACCCGAGCTTCAGAGAAGCGATTTGATTTCAGAGAATAAAAACATCAGATCGCACAGCTGGTGCTCTTGGTCTATTTTCGAATCTAACCCTACAAAATCAGGAAGCACCTCTGGCGCAATTATCAGATGCTTTAAGAATGGTCAATTACCGGAAAATTCAATTCTTACTCACATCCATATAGGTATAACCCAGTTGATCCAGTGCCACAAAAGTGGTTTTGGCTGAAATAGCAACTTTCACTTCTGGAGTGATATCTTCTTGAGGGATTTTAAGGAAGGACATACTTTGGCCACAGAGGTAGAATTCCACTCCTGCTTTTTTCAATTCTTGAAGGGCCAAAATATTCGGATTATCGATTCCGTACTTTTCCTTAAACGCCTCATTACTAAGCAATGCTCGAGATAAGCCCGCGTGGACAATTGCTGCAATTTTAATTTTATCTGCTGGGACGCCATTTGCAATATGCAAATTGTAAGTTCGTGCGATTTCTGTAAAAGGCTCATAGACCATAGCGGAGTCTTTGAAAGTACCATAGATATCAATGGCGATTTTGTAAGTAAGGGCTGAATCATAAGGCATGACAGGATCTAAAATCGGAATCACTCCTACCCAGGGTGCAAAGTCAAGAACTGGGTAAGTCATTTTATTTTTAATATGGTCTGGCATAGTCATTTGAGCAAATGAATTACCCTGAGAAACAAGTGATATTAAAAGGATAAGTGTTAGGAAATTTCTCATAAAAATTGTCTAAAAGTTTGGCCAGAAAAATAGCAGTTTTCAAAAACTTATTCGCTTTTCAGATTTTTTATGAGAAGTATTTTTCCAAAAAAATAATTGTTTAGGCACTAGAAAATTACCGTTTTTTTCAATCTACTTTTGATCAAAATTTCACTTCTCATGGTTCTGCAAATCATCCTTTTACTGATTGGTTTAGTCTTGTTAGTCAAAGGGGCCGACTGGCTAGTGGATGGAGCATCTGTCCTTGCCAAGAAGCACAACGTTTCTGATTTAGCGATTGGATTAACCATTGTGGCCTTCGGTACCTCTGCTCCTGAGCTGGTGGTAAATGCTGTAGCCTCTCAGGGAAATCTTCCGGATATCGTCTATGGGAATATCATTGGATCAAACAATTTCAACCTATTTATCATCTTAGGTATAGCTGGAATCATTACACCTTTGGCAGTCCAATCCAGTACGGTTTGGAAGGAAATCCCTTTTTCTTTCTTGGCTGCGGTAGGATTATTTTTTCTAGCAAACAATTATTTCTACTCCGAGACCAAAGAGATCTCTCGTATTGATGCTATCATTTTGCTCGCATTTTTTTTAGGATTTCTTTACTATGTCGCTACTCAGCTCAAATCCGATCCAACTACCGAAGTGGTCGAAAATAAGGATTATTCAAACCTTAAGATCTGGGTCCTGATAGGGATAGGTTTAGCAGGCTTGGTTGGTGGTGGAAAATTAGTAGTAGATAACGCTGTCGCAATGGCTCAGACATTAGGTGTCAGTGAAAAAATTATTGGCCTTACGATCGTCGCAGCAGGAACTTCCCTACCTGAATTAGCGACTTCTGTGGTAGCCGCTCTGAGAAAAAATGCAGATATCGCTATAGGTAATATTGTTGGATCAAATATTTTCAATCTACTCCTGATCATCGGCATCAGTGGTTTGATTCGACCACTTAATTACAATGCCTCCTTCAATACCGATATCTACATGTTACTTGGCGGTACCATATTCTTGTTTTTAGCGATGTTTATTGGTAAAAAACACCAGCTAGAAAGATGGCAATCACTGATGCTTTTAAGTGTGTACTTAGCCTATACGGTGTACTTAGTGAGTATGGAAATTGCTTAATTTATAATACTGATGACCCTACTTTTAGAATTGGTAAGTTTTGACCTGCCGATTTCCAATCCGGTGATCAAATTCCTGTTGATTCTACTGATCATCCTGCTTGCCCCCATCCTTCTTAACCGATTAAAAATCCCTCCACTTTTGGGTTTGATCATCGCCGGAGCTATAGTCGGGCCAAATGGACTGGGATTGATCGAGCGGGACAGCGGAATCATCCTTTCCGGAACCGCTGGATTACTTTACATCATGTTTTTAGCAGGTTTAGAGATTGACTTGCAAGACTTTAAAAAGAACAGTAAAAAGAGTCTAATCTTTGGCATGTTCACCTTCTTGATTCCGATGTTTCTGGGGATTCTAGCTGGTTTGTATTTGCTAGAAATAACAATACTTTCTTCTATTTTGCTGGCGAGTATGTTTGCCTCCCATACATTGATTGCCTATCCCTTGATTTCTAAATTGGGTATCGCTAAAAATAGAGCAGTTAATATCACCGTTGGAGGCACATTGATCACAGATACTTTAGCGCTATTGGTTTTGGCGATTATCATCGGATCTACCAAAGGGGAAGTAAATTTTAGTTTTTGGATCAAGTTGATTTCCTCTTTGGCAGTTTTTGCGGCGGTAATTATCTTTATTTTTCCGCGGGTCAGCCGTTGGTTCTTCAAGAAATACGCTGACAATTCTTCCCAATTCATTTTCGTTTTAGTCCTGGTTTTCTTAGGTGCGGCCATGGCGGAGCTAGCTGGAGTGGAGGCTATTATTGGAGCATTCTTGGTAGGATTAGCCATCAATTCTTTAATCCCGCACACTTCTCCATTGATGAATCGTGTCGAATTCGTGGGCAATACCATCTTTATTCCCTTTTTCCTTATTGGCGTAGGGATGTTGGTAGATTTCCGGATTTTCATCAATGGCTGGGAGACGATCTGGGTCGCCTTCGTGATGACAGTAATCGCTACGTTAGCCAAATGGCTGGCTGCCTACGCCACACAGAAGTCTTTTAACTTTTCGATTGACGAGCGGCGGATTATTTTCGGATTGAGCAATGCCCAGGCTGCAGCTACCTTAGCGGCCGTATTAATTGGCTACAATACGATTTTAGGGACGGACGAGCTTGGTGAACCGATTCGGTTACTTTCCGAAACCATCCTGAATGGAACCATCATCATGATTTTGGTGACTTGTACCGTTGCATCTTTGGAGGCTCAAAGGGGGGCAAAAAATATCGCCTTAGCGGAATCACCACTCGATACTACCAGTAACTCCGAGATCCCAGAACGAATCTTGATTCCTGTTCGAAATCAGGAAACCTCAGATGAATTGATCAATCTCAGCATCCTGATCCAATCGCCCAAAAAGAAGGCAAGTATGTACGCATTGAGTATTATCAACCCGGATCTACAGGATTCTGCTGCTGAAATGAAAGCTCAAAAAACGCTCAATAAAGCCTCAGAAACTGCTGCTGCCACGGATCATTTTCTCTATGAATTACTTCGCTATGATACCAGTATCGAGCATGGCATCTCCAGTGTAATCTACGAAAACAAAATCACTGACCTAATTCTAGGGCTTCACGAAAAGCAAGGAATGAGTGATACTTTCTTGGGAAACCTTACCGAAAATCTCCTTAGCCGAAGCAACACTACTACTTATATTTATAAGCCAAATCAACCTTTTGAGACTCATCGAAGACATTTGGTCTTCATTCCACCAGGTGCCGAGCATGAGTTGGGTTTCCCTTTTTGGTTGGTGAAAATCTGGAATATCGCTAGGAATACCGGAGCTCGGATGATCTTTTACCTTTCAGAAAGTACTCAAGTTTACATTGTAGACATCTTGAAAAATCACCCTATACGCTTGGAATTTCGGGCTTTCCCAGATTGGGGGGAATTGGGAGATCTGAATATCATCCTCAAGCCGGATGATAATCTGATCATGGTGCTCAGTCGAAAAGGCGAGGAATCCTATCACCCTAAAATGGAGCGAGTTCCAGATTTGATTAATACTTTTCTCAAAAATCACAGCTTTATTCTGGTTTACCCCAACCAACCCAAAGCAAGTGGCTTGGATGGCATGGAGATGATCCATGGCTCACTTCTTGGCCCAATCGAACGATTAGATTTTATTGGAAGGATGATCAGCAGTCTTTTCAAGAAAAAATAACATCCAATTAACATCAGGATGAGAAATCAAAGGTCTTTATAGTTATCTTGTACTATGAAACTGAAGACTCAACTCTTGCTGGCTATATTTTTGATATCCCTTTGGCAAGGTAAAAGCTATGGGCAGCAAGTGCTCGATTTGGACAGAACACTGCTTGTCAAGATTTCACCTTTATCATTTCTAGAGCCTGAGACTATCGTCATTCAAGGGGGTGTGGAATACTTTTTTACACCAAAAATCAGCGTTCAAACCGAACTAGGATTCAATGGAGGAGTAGTTGGAATCCCCTCAGAAAGAGGAACAAATGAGGACTTTTCACTTTGGAGAAGCAAAAGTGAGATCAAATTTCACGCTAAAAAGTTTTACGTGGGACTCGAACTATTCTTTGTACAGAAGGATTTCATTAGATCTGATGATTCCTATTCGGCATCAAATGTCACAACTTGGTATGATACCGCTAGAATTAATTTTCAAGTATTTGGTGCCGGTTTAAAGTTTGGACGGCAGCATTTCGTCTCTGACAATATTCTCTTAGATTCTTTTTTCGGAATTGGGATTCGATTCAGGAATAGATCTGTGCAGTTAATTGAACTTGCTGAGGATCAAAATCCAGATTTTTCTGACGGAAGTTTTCTAGAAGGAGACCGATATAGTTTTGAGGGCTGGGATTCATTGCCACATTTTACCTTAGGGATCAAGGTGGGCATTTTGACTGGTACTAGAGACTAGATTTCACTAATTCATCAATCGAAAGAATTTTTTATGGGAATTTGGTGGAAGATCAGTATTCAATCCCTATCCTTTCCCTCCACCACTGATCACTTTCAGGACAGCTAATTATTTTGCTTCTATTAGCTTTGGGCAAATTATCTGATTGTATTTCAGCTTAATTAGCCTACTATAAACCTATTTCCTAAGGCATGAAAAACTTTGCCAAATCTTACCTTTTACGATTTCTATTCCTATCAGGGCTTTTCTTGCTCCTCCAACCCTTTAGCCTTGCGCAGCAAAATCAAAAGCTTGGAAAAGTCAGCGGCAAACTGCTGGATAACTCAAGTAAGGAACCTATTTCTTTTGGCAGCATTGCCATTTACTCCCTGCAAGATTCTCTGATTGATGGAGCCATCTCTGGGGAAAAAGGAGAATTCGAATTGCAAATGCCCTTCGGCACCTATTACGGATTGATTGAATTCATGGGCTTCGAGTCAAAGAAAACAGACAACTTCTCACTTTCTGCGCAGCAGCCAAATTTAAACTTGGGTGAAATACTCCTTGAATCTACAGCATCAGATTTGGCAGAAGTGACCGTTCAAGGAGAGAAAACACTGATGGAGCTTTCGCTGGACAAGCGAATTTTCAACGTAGGAAAAGACCTTGCGAATGCAGGGGGAACCGCTTCAGACATATTAATGAATTTGCCCTCGGTATCTGTGGATCCAGAAGGAAATGTAAGACTTCGTGGTTCTTCAAACGTACGAATTCTGATCGATGGAAAACCTTCCGGTTTAGTCAGTTTCAAAGGCGGTGCCGGCTTACGACAGCTTCAAGCCAACATGGTCGAGCGGGTGGAAGTTATTACTAATCCCTCCGCTCGCTACGAAGCAGAAGGTATGGCTGGTGTCATCAACATTATTCTCAAGAAAGATAACAATCAGGGATTCAACGGTTCATTCGAGGTGATTACTGGCACTCCACTCAATTTAGGCTTTTCGACCAATCTCAATTACCGTAAGAATCGCATCAATTGGTTTATCAATTATAGTTTGGCTCGTAGACATCAGCCTGGCATAAGCGAACTCTATCAAGAGGTGTACAATGAAGATGGCACCACATCTATTTTAAGCCAAAATAATTCAGGACTGATCAAAAGCTTCAACAATAATATCCGCGGTGGATTGGATTATTATTTTAATGAAAAAAGTATCCTGACCGCCTCCTATCTCTGGCGGAGAAGTGATGCCAGACGGATCACGGATATTCGCTACGAAGATTACTTAAATAACTTCGATAATTACCTGGGCTATTCCCTGCGTCAACAAGACGAAACCGAGGCCGAACCCAACTCAGAAGTAATTGTGAGTTACAAAAAAAGCTTTGAGCAGAAAGATCATGAACTCACCACTGCGTTCACCTATCTGAATTATTGGGAGCGATCAGATCAGAAATTTACTGAATCAGCTTATTCCCCAACAGGTCAATTGTTTCCAAATTCAGATTTGTTCCAGACTTCTCTCAATGATGAGTATGAAAATCAGTATTTACTTCAGCTGGATTATGTAAAGCCTTTTTCAAAGGAAGGGAAATTTGAAACTGGATTACGAACAAGTTTTCGTAGGATGGAAAACGACTATGTAGTCTCTGAAGAAAATGAATCTGGAGACTTGATTCCGCTTCCTGGCTTGGATAATGTGTTTCTCTATAATGAAAATATCCTCGCAGCCTATGGAATCTGGGGAAACAAATCTGGGAATTGGAGCTACCAGGCTGGAGTACGTGCGGAGCACACCGATGTAGAAACTATTTTGATTGAAACCAATGAGCGCAATCCAAGGAAATACACCAATCTCTTTCCAAGTGCGCATTTGACTTATAATGTTTCTACTGAAAATGCCTTCCAACTTAGCTATAGCCGAAGAGTTCGGAGACCAGTTTACAACGATTTGAGTCCTTATGTGACTTTCTCCGACCAGCGAAATTTCTTTAGCGGAAATCCTGACCTCAATCCTGAGTTTACGGATGCTTTCGAACTGGGACATATCAAGTACTTCGAAAAAGGGACGCTCTTCTCTACGGTCTATTTCCGAAATACTACCGACAAAATCGAGCGAATCCGAACTGTCAATGACGATGGATTCTCAGTGACGGCACCTTACAATCTGACCGGAGAAAAGTCTTTCGGAGTAGAATTCAGCTCGGATTACAAAGTAAACGACTGGTGGAAATTGGATTTGAACTTGAATTTCTTTCATGCGAATATTAACGGAAGTAATATTGAATCGAATTTTCAAGCGAAAACCTATAGCTGGCTTTTGAGACAAACTTCTAGATTCACCCTTTCGAATGGGCTAGA